>JAFXIZ010000006.1 GCA_017532725.1 Bacteroidaceae bacterium | reverse complement strand
CGAAAAAGGTGCTGTGCTGAAGTCGTGGACAACGTTCAGCATAGGAGGTGGTGCCTTGAGTGATGATGTGGAGGATGATGGCGTGACCTACGATAAAACCACAATGCGCGATATCCTCGATTGGTGTAAGTTGAAGGGGTATAGTTTCTGGGAGTATGTCGAGCAACGCGAAGGCGAGCAGATATGGGATTATCTTGCCAAGGTGTGGCGAGTGATGCAAGAGGCTATACAGCGAGGCTTGGATACCGAGGGTTTGCTGCCCGGAGGTTTGGGCGTGCGTCGTAAGGCCGGCGACTATTATATTCACGCACACAACTCGATACGTCAACTGCATAACAGGGGGCTTATGTACTCCTTCGCGCTCGCCGTTATCGAGGAGAATGCCGGAGGTGGAACGATTGTTACAGCACCTACTTGTGGCTCTTGTGGTGTTTTGCCTGCTGTATTGTATTATATGAAGGAGCAGTTTCATTTGCCCGATTCGCGAATCTTGCGAGCGTTGGCTACTGCCGGCTTGTTTGGCAATGTGGTTAAGCACAACGCATCTATCTCGGGTGCTCAAGTGGGGTGTCAGGGCGAAATAGGTGTAGCCTGTGCTATGGCTGCCGCTGCCGGATGCCAATTGTCGGGAGGCTCGATATCGCAAATCGAGTATGCTGCCGAGATGGGCTTGGAACACCACTTGGGGCTTACTTGCGATCCGGTGTATGGATTGGTACAGATACCTTGTATAGAGCGTAATGCCTTTGCTGCCACTCGCGCTTACGATGCAAGTGCCTTTGCAATGTTCTCCGATGGCCGACATCGTGTACCCTTCGATGACGTGGTAGAGGCTATGCGCGAAACAGGACACGACCTGCCCAACCTTTATAAGGAGACTTCGGAGGGCGGCTTGGCAAAAACTTATAACGACGCGCGTGGCTGATTTTCGCTGTTTGACGTAGGCGTACGCTGCGATTAGAAGATTTTGACAAACGTAAGAAAAAATAAAAAAATGTCATTATTGTTTTGATATCGCAGAAGTTTATTATCTTTGCACTGCATAAGTACGCTTTGATGCGAATGTGATGCTATATAACCAACTAATACCACGATAATTGCTGTATAAATTATGATGAATTAAACCTTTTTGAATATTCAGTGTCATATATGCAGTAACGAAAACGAATATTAATAAACAACACACAATTATGAAAAAATTTTTGTTAGCCGCAGTGGCTTTGATCTTAAGTGTTTCGGCATTCGCCGAGTTGCCTTCTGTTCAATTGAAGGATATCAATGGTAAACGTGTAGATACTGCCAAACTTGATAATGATGGCAAACCCTACATCATCAGTTTCTTTGCTACTTGGTGCAAACCTTGCTTGCGCGAACTTGATGCCGTAAATGAGGTATATCCCGATTGGCAAGACGAAACAGGTATGAAACTTATCGCCGTTTCTATCGATAAGGCACAAGACGAGTCGAAAGTAAAACCCCTTGTAAACAGCAAAGGTTACGAATACGAAGTGTTGCTCGACCCCAATGGCGATTTCAAGCGCGCAATGGGTGTGAATATGGTTCCTACCGTATTTATTATCGATGGTAACAACAACGTAGTAGATACTCGTACTCAATACACCGATGGTTCTGAAAGTCACCTCATCGAGAAGATTAGAGAACTCATCGCAAAAGACTCTAAAAAAGGAAAAGGTAAAAGAAAATAATTAAATAGTCAATATAGTCTATGAAAAAACACATAGCACTGACACTCATACTCGCGTGCGCAGGTCTTGGCTCTATGCAAGCCGTTGACCTGGGCACTGCGACTGTTACAGGTAGCATACAGAGTGATATGTTGGTGCCTCAACAAGATGAGGCTATCGGTACCGAAGATACAGGAGCCTTCAACACCAATACATACCTGACGCTCAATGTGCATAGTCAATACGTTTCGGCGGGATTGCGTGCCGAGTTTTTGGAATTTCCTTTGCCCGGTTTCGAGGATGACTTCAAGGGCTGGGGTATTCCACATTTTTATGTTACCGGTAATGTTGCCAACACCGAGATAACCGCAGGAACTTTCTACGAACAGTTCGGTAGCGGTTTTGTTCTTTATGGATATGAAGAGCGTTCGCTCGGTGTGGATAACGCTATCCTTGGAGCCCGTGTGAAAACATCAATCGTTCCCGGTGTACGCCTTAAAGCACTCGGTGGTATCCAACGCCACTATTGGGAATGGACCGATGCTGCTCTGTGGGGTGGTGATGTAGAACTTACGTTTGAAGATTGGTTTAAACCTCTGCAAGAGAACGATATTCGCTTGATGCTTGGTGGATCGTTTGTATCACGTCACGAAAAGGCCGAACGTATCCTTGCAGCCCCCGGTTACAGTCTTAATCTTCCCGAGAATGTCGGTGCTTTCGATGCACGTTTGAAATTTGGCGTGGGTGGTTTCGACCTCTTGGCAGAGTATGCCTATAAAGCCAACGACCCCACAGCAAGCAACGGCTATATTTATAAGCCCGGTCAAGTCGCTATGTTGTCGGCTTCTTATTCACAAAAAGGTTTGAGTGTGTTGTTGCAAGCCAAGCGTACCGACAACTTTGCTTTCCGTACCGAGCGCAGTGCTGCAGCCTCTTCTTCTTCGTGCTATATCAACTACCTTCCCGCATTTACATACCAACACACCTATGCGTTGGCTGCTCTCTATCCCTATGCAACACAGTTGATGGGCGAGTGGGCATTCCAAGGTGAGTTCCGTTACAAAATACCTCGCAAGACTGCTCTTGGTGGTAAGTATGGAACCGACATCGTGGTGCGTGGATCGTTGGTATATGATATCGAGAAAAACTTTGTAGAAGGTACTTTGCCCAATGCATCGGTTGGTAAATATGGTGTAATGGGTACCGATGGTTATACCTCTTCATTCTTCGGTATGGGCGATTTGTTCTATGCCGAGGCCGGACTTGAAATCAGCAAGAAGTTTACCAAAGACTTTAAGTTGAACGCAATGTATATGTTCCAAAAGTACAACAAGTCGGTAATCGAAGGCGAAGGTGGTATGATTGATTCGCATATTATCGTGTTGGATGGTAAATATCAAATCAGCAAGAAGGTTACAGCCCGTATGGAGTTGCAATACTTACACACCAAGCAAGATGAAGGCGATTGGCTCTATGCACTTGCCGAGGTTTCGGTATTGCCCTACTTGATGTTTACTGTTGCCGACCAATGGAATGTGGGTGAGACCAATATCCACTACTATCAAGCCCTTGTAACAGGTACATACAAGTCGCACCGTTTGCAAGCCGGTTATGTGCGCACTCGCGCCGGTTATAACTGCGCCGGTGGTGTTTGCCGTTACATCCCTGCCACTCGTGGTGTTCAAATTTCTTACTCTTACAACTTCTAATCAGGTATGAAACGTACATTATTATATATAGCATTTGCAGCAGTCCTCGGTTGTATGGCATCGTGCGATGTGATAGGTGAGGACGAACGTTATATTCAAGAAGATGCAAAGGACTCCGGTGAGCGTGTACAACGCGTGTTGGCCGAAGAGTTCACCGGACGTATGTGTGTTAACTGTCCCGAAGGTGCCGAAGTGATACATAACATCCAAGATGCATTTGGCGATCGTGTTATTGTTATAGGTATTCACGCCGGTATGTTTGCTATGCCTGTCGGTGTATTTGCCGATATGGACTTGCGCACACCCGAAGGCGATGTATATAATACAGCCTTCCCTTATGAGGGTAACCCTGCCGCTATGTTCAACCGTAGTACCAACGATGGTCGCATTGTATCGACCAACAAGGATGCTTGGTTGACTATTGCCGATAAAGAGTTGGCCAAAGAGCCTCTGTGCGAACTTACTCCCACTTGCCAATACGATGCGGCTACTCGCACCTTGAGCATTACTACCGAAGTTGAGGCGTGGAAAAATATGCCTGCCGACTTGCGCTTGCAAGTGCAACTTACCGAAGACGGTATCGTTGGCGCGCAAACGACCCCTACCGGTATCAATTATGAGTATGTTCACAACCACGTATTCCGCACTGCCGTTAATGGTACTTGGGGCGAAACTATGGCTTCGTTGCTCGAAGGCGAAACAAAAACATACAAACACACCATCGTTCTCAAGGATGGCTGGGTTGCCGAAAATTGCAACATCGTTGTGTTTGCTTATGAAAATGTCACCAAGCAAGTATTGCAATGCAACGAATGTCCTGTAGTGGCCTCGGCCGAGGAATAAGTCATAACCTTGAATGTTACAAATAGATAATAACAAAAAAAGAAAGGATATATTATGAAGAAATTTTTACTTTTTGTGGCTGCCGCAATGTTGGTTGGCAGTGCCAATGCTCAATCGCTTCGTTTCTATGACCAAGAGGGCAACTTGTATGATGACGGTGCTGTGATTACTACCTATGAAGTAGAGTCCGAATTTATGAATAATACTTGGCATATGAATATCAAAAACACTTCTGACAAACTTATCAATGTTCAGATAGATGTTGTGATGGAAGAAATTAATGGCTTCTTCCAATTCTGTGGCAATGGTGGCGTAACAACATCAATGTGCTATCCTATTATGGCTGTAGGTACTACTTCTTACGGTCCCTATGCTGCTGCTGCCGGCTCGGCCGATTATTACTATCACGCAGCAATGATGATTATGGATGAAAATTCTGCTGCTCGTGCCAAATTTGTAGCGTATGATGCAAACAATCCCGATGATAAGACTACATTAACAGTTATTTTCAACAAAGAGGCTTATGACAAGGGTTGTGCTTCGGTAGGTAGCGTTGTTGCTGCTTCTAAAGTAAACGTGTTCCAACGTGGTGCCAACCTCGTTTGCAACTATAACTTTGAAACTGCTGCCAATCGCTCTATCGTTGTATCGAGCATCGTAGGCGCTCGTGTTGCCGATGTTGCTCTCGATGGCAATAACGGTGAGGCTGTTATAAATCGTTTGCCCAAAGGTGTATATGTATATACTTTGGTTGAAAACGGTCGTAACGTAAAATCGCATAAAATTGTAGTTCGATAATACCATTCTTATGAAAAAATTAACCTTAATTGCCTCTCTGCTGTTGTGTGGTCTCTCGTTGAACGTGGCTGCCGAAACTGTGTTTGAATGGGACTTTACAAACGGCTTGGAAGGTTTTACCATTTATGATGAAGATGGCCGTAAGCCCAACAGTAATGCTGTTCAGTTTGGATTTGATCCCGAGGGCTCTTCTTGGATTTGGGTAGCACAAGACAAGAATTATTGTGCTGCAAGTAATTCAACTTTCCAAAAAATGGGCGAGGCCAGCGACTGGCTTATAACTCCTGCCATAAAAGTAGGTGAGTCGAATGTGTTGTCATTTGACGCTGCTACTGTAGGTTATAAGCAAGGTGTTGTGAAAATCGGTGATTTCTCGGTTTTCATTTCTACTACCGGTAATGCTGTGGAAGATTTTACTACAGCGCTTGCTGAAAATGAAATGCCTGAAAAAGATTGGCAAAATTTTGGTTATGATTTATCGGAGTATGCCGGTCAAACAGTATATATTGCCATTGTAAACGTGGGCCAAACGAAGGATGCTCTTCTCGTCGATAACTTGTTTGTAGGTAATATTGCTATGGCCGATATTGTGCCCGTATATACCCGTATGCAAGAATCTCTTTCGTATGGACAGCGTATTACAGTCGATATGAATGTGGGCTATATCGAGAACGTTACTTCTATTGAAGCAACGCTTACTTGTGGCGACTTTACTACTACACGCACCATTTCCGATATTAACCTCGAAACAGGCTCGGAATATTCGTTCCAATTCAACGACGCTCTGCCTGCTCCTACTGCCGGTGTGCCTCAAGCCTTTGAGATTTCGGCTTTGTTGAATGGTAAAGAGACTGTGAAAGCAAAAGGCGAAATCCTCTCGCAAGCCTATCAACCTGTCAAGCGCGTAGTGTGTGAGGAGCAAACAGGTACTTGGTGTATGTGGTGTGTGCGTGGTCACGTTATGATGGAGGAGTTGGAGGAACTCTACCCCGATACATATATCGGTATAGCCTCGCATATCAATGACGTTATGCAGAACTATGATTATTCGTCATATTTGTCAGGCATTATTGAGATTTATGAAGGTGCTTCATCCAAGAATGGCGCTCCTTACGGTCGTGTAAATCGTCATAGTGAAGTGTGTGATCCACAAGATTTTAAGCAACTGTATAAGTCATATATCGACCGACCCGCTTATGCCGACATTGCTTTGGCTGCCGAAATGACTGCCGATAAGAAGATAAAACTTACAACAACTACTACATTTGCCCTTTCGGCAAGCAATCTCGAAACTCGCCTTGAGTATATCGTCTTGGAGGATGATATAAATGTTCCCGGCAATAATAATTATAACCAAATGAATGCTTATGCAGGAGGCTCGAGAGGTGAAATGGGTGGATATGAAAATAAACCTGCAACAGTGCCTGCTGCCGATATGTTCTACGACGATGTAGTGCGTCGTGTAGTATCTGATGAAGTTGGACAAGGCATTATTGGTAGTGTTCCTACTGCTGTTACCCAAGGTGAGGCTTATACTCATTCAATAGAAATGGATGTGCCTACAAGTGTAATGGTGTTGGATAATTGTAAGTTTGTGGTATTATTGCTCGACTTTGCTACCGGCGAAGTACTCAATGCTGCTAAATGTTCTACCCTCAATTATCCCGAGGCTGTAGAGAAAGTTGCCGGCGACAATGCTCGCGTATATGCTACCGGTGGCAGTGTGCGTGTTGAGTTGAACGCTGCGGCTCAAGTCGAGGTAAACGTTTATGCTACCGACGGTACTTTGGTATATGCCACTGCTCCCCGTCAGGTAAACGGTCAGGCTACAATCGAGTGCCCCGTCGCTATGCGTGGCGTATATTTGGTAAATGTTGTGTGTGATGGTGCTGCCCACACATACAAGGTTGTATTGTAATAAACTTTTGAGAAAATACAAAGACGCTCTATAATTGCGAGAGGTGCAACGTGCCGTTGCACCTCTGCATACATTAAAGAAAAGAACGTTAAACTTAACCTAAATATGAAAACTCAAATCAGAAAAACTGTTCTATGCTTGGCTGCATTATTTGCTTGCTGCAACGTAGCCTTTGCTCAGATGCTTGAGCCTGTAAAATGGACTCAAGAGTTGAAAATGGTTTCGGACACCGAGGCCGAATTGACTTTTAGTGCTACAATCGAAGAGGGCTGGCACCTCTATACTACCGACGTTCCCGAAGGTGGTCCTCTGCCTGCTACTGTACGCTTCGATGTATTGGAAGGTGCCGAACTCGTTGGCGAACTTACCAATGTCGGTGAAATTCATACCGAGTACGATGCAATGTTTGAGATGGATCTGCCTTCTTTCTCGCACAACGGACAATTTGTACAACGCCTTAAATTTGCCGATCCCGAGAACTATAAGATCGAAGGTCTTTTGGAAGGTCAGGCTTGCTGCGAAGGTGCTTGTATGCCCGTTGAGTCGCCCTTCAACTATAGCAAAGGTGCTACTGCTGTTGTAGAGGAGAAACAAGAGGTTGAAAATACCAATGTTGCCAATCCTTTGTGGACTCCCGTTATCGAGCAACTCAATGCTGCCGGTTCTGCTGCCGAAGATGCCGGTAACCAATCGTTGTTGGCTATCTTCTTTGCCGGTTTCGTTGGTGGTTTGGTTGCTTTGTTTACTCCCTGTGTATGGCCCATCATTCCTATGACTGTAAGTTTCTTCTTGAAACGCTCTAAAGACCGTTCACAAGGTATTCGCGATGCCATCACTTATGGTTTGTCTATTATTGTTATATATGTAGCATTGGGCTTGTTTATTACACTTGTATTTGGTGCAAGTGCGCTTAATGCACTCTCTACCAATGCTATATTCAACATCATCTTCTTCTTGATGTTGGTTGTGTTTGCAGCCTCGTTCTTTGGTGCATTCGAAATTACTCTCCCTGCATCGTGGAGCAACGCTATCGATAGCAAGGCCGAGAAGACTACAGGCTTGTTGAGTATCTTCCTTATGGCATTTACTCTTGCACTTGTATCGTTCTCTTGTACAGGTCCTATCATCGGTTTCTTGTTGGTTGAAATCTCTACTACAGGCTCTATCATTGCTCCTACAATGGGTATGTTTGGTTTTGCTGTTGCTTTGGCATTGCCTTTCACACTCTTTGCACTATTCCCCTCTATGCTTAAGTCGGCACCCCGTTCGGGTGGCTGGATGAACAGCGTGAAGGTGGTGCTTGGTTTTATCGAGTTGGCTCTCTCATTGAAGTTCCTCTCGGTTGCCGACCTCGCTTATGGCTGGGGATTGCTCAACCGTCCTACTTTCATCGCATTGTGGATTGTGATTTTTGGCTCACTCGGTTTCTATCTCTTGGGCAAACTCAAATTCCCCCACGACGACGATCTCCCCTATGTTTCGGTTCCTCGTTACTTTTTGGCAATGATTGTTCTTGCCTTCACTATCTATATGGTACCCGGCTTGTGGGGCGCACCCTGCAAGGCTATCAGTGCTTTTGCTCCTCCTATGTACACACAAGACTTCAACTTGTATGTCGATGAGGTTGAGGCCGAATATCACGACTACGAGCAAGGTATGCAGGCTGCATTGCAAGCAGGTAAGCCCGTTATCGTTGACTTTACCGGCTATGGCTGTGTAAACTGTCGTGAAATGGAGGCTTCTGTTTGGACCGATGATAAGGTACGCGACATTATGCGAGAGGACTACATCCTCATTTCGCTCTATGTTGACGATAAGACTCCTCTTGCTGTTCCTATGGAAGTAGTTGAGAATGGTCAAAAACGTACATTGAAAACTGTTGGTGACAAGTGGAGTTACTTGCAACGTTACAAATTCGGTGCTAACGCTCAACCCTTCTACGTTATACTCGATAACGAAGGTCAACCTCTCACCGGCTCGTATGCATTCGATAAGAATGTTGACCACTTCCTTGAGTTCTTGAACCAAGGTCTTGATAACTATTAATAGAGTTATTGATATAAAAGTAAAACCGACGCATCGTAGGGTGCGTCGGTTTTGCTTTTATGTGCTGCCGATTGGGAATGTTAAGGTATCCCTCGCAGCGTGGTGCTGATATTATAATCCGAGTTTAAGACGTAGTTGCTTGAGCATATCTACGGTCATCGAGTCGAGGTCATACTCGGGCTTCCAATCCCACTCCTCGCGAGCACAAGTGTCGTCGAGCGAGTTGGGCCACGAGTCGGCAATGGCTTGGCGCAATGGGTCGTGGCGATACTCCATCTTGAAGTCGGGTACATATTCGCGTATCTTGTTGCTGATGATTACGGGGTCGAAACTCATTGAGGTTACATTGAACGAATTGCGATGCACCAGACGGTCGGGGTTGGCCTCCATAATCTCTATGGCTGCACGCAAGGCGTCGGGCATATACATCATATCCATAAATGTACCCGGGTTGAGGGGACAGTAGAATGTTTCGCCTTTCACTGCCGCGTAGTAGATATCGACAGCATAGTCGGTAGTGCCACCACCCGGAGGCGCAACGTATGAGATAAGTCCCGGGAAGCGTACCGAGCGAGTATCCACACCGAAACGACGGGTGTAGTAGTCCGACAGCATTTCGCCTGTTACCTTGGTAATACCGTATATCGTGTCTGGACGTTGTATCGAGTCTTGAGGGGTGCGATCTTTGGGAGTACCTTTGCCAAACGAGCCTATCGAACTGGGAGTAAATACAGCGCAACCCTTCTCGCGAGCCACCTCGAGTGTGTTGTACAAGCCACCTACGCCTATCTTCCACGCCAATTGTGGCTTGGCCTCGGCTGTGGCACTCAACAAGGCTGCAAGGTTGTATATGGTGTCAACTTTATATTCATCTACAGCCTCGGCTATCTGCATAGGATTGGTGATATCCACCTCTTTCGATGGGCCACTCTCGGCGAGGATGCCTTTAGGCTCGGCTCCTTTTATGTAACCGGCTACAACATTACCTCCGGGGTATTCCTTGCGTAGTCGCATAGTAAGTTCCGTGCCTATTTGGCCGGTCGCTCCTATAACAAGAATGTTTTTCATAAATGGTAAATTGTTAATTAAGGTACGGTTATAATTATTTTATTCTGCAAATATAGTTTTTTCCCGAAAAATAACTATTTTTGAGCAGAAAAATTTTACCTTAAATCTCAATATTATGTATAACGCTTTCAAGTCACATTTGACCAAAGAGTTGCAGGACATCAAGGATGCCGGGCTCTACAAGCAAGAACGTATTATTACCACACCTCAAAAGGCCGGTATCAATGTAGCCGGAACGGAGGGCGAAGTGCTTAACTTCTGTGCCAATAACTATTTGGGGTTGTCCGACAATAAAGCACTTATCGAGGCTGCCAAGCGTGCTATGGATACGCACGGATATGGTATGTCGTCGGTTCGTTTCATTTGTGGTACGCAAGATTTGCACAAGGAACTCGAGCGAGCCATCAGCGAATATTTCCACACCGAGGATACTATACTCTATGCTGCTTGCTTCGATGCCAATGGTGGCCTCTTTGAGCCTCTCTTTACCGAGGAAGATGCTATCATCAGCGATGCGCTCAACCACGCATCTATTATCGATGGTGTGCGCTTGTGTAAGGCCAAACGCTATCGTTATGCCAATGCAGATATGGCCGACCTTGAGCGTTGCTTGCAAGAGGCACAGGCTCAACGCTTCCGTGTGATTGCCACTGACGGCGTATTCTCGATGGACGGTAATGTTGCCCCTATGGATAAGATTGTTGAACTTGCCGAGAAGTACGACGCCCTTGTTATGGTCGATGAGAGCCACTCGGCAGGTGTTGTAGGCCCTACAGGTCGTGGTGTTGCCGAGCAGTTCGATTGCTATGGCAAGATTGACATTTTCACCGGTACACTTGGCAAGTCGTTTGGCGGTGCTATGGGAGGCTTTACAACAGGTCGTAAGGAGATTATCGATATGTTGCGCCAACGCTCACGCCCATATCTCTTCTCCAACTCGGTTGCTCCTGCCATCGTGGGTGCAAGTATTGAGATGTTCCGTACCCTACAGGCCAGCGATGCCTTGCACGACAAGTTGATAGAAAATGTTACCTACTTCCGCGACAAGATGTTGGCTGCCGGCTTCGACATCAAGCCTACACAATCGGCCATTTGCGCAGTAATGTTGTATGATGCCAAACTCTCACAAGACTTTGCTGCCGAGATGCAAAAGGAGGGTATCTACGTTACAGGTTTCTACTATCCCGTTGTGCCTAAAGACCAAGCGCGCATTCGCGTGCAACTATCTGCCGGACACGAGCGCGAGCACCTCGACCGTGCCATTAACGCCTTTATCAAGGTGGGCAAGAAACTCGGTGTGCTCAAGTAGGTGAGTGATTAGAGTTTAGAGTTCTAAACTTGCTATTGATAGTTGAGCGTTCAGGGTCATAGCCCCGAACGCTCTCTTTATGCAGGAATCCTCTTGGGTTGCATCATCCACAGTATATCCCCTGACGCTCGGTGGAACGCGCATTGTAAACCTACACGTTGGGAAATACACCCTCAACCCACCACTTCAAGCCCCTTTTGTAATAAAATGGAGCGAAAAGTATAGAAAAATTAAAAATTATATTTACATTTGCATAATCTGTATAATTGTACTTTTGAAAAAAGGAACTGTAAAGATGAAAACATTGCCAATAATAGAGAATGACCCTTGGTTGGCTCCTTACGCCAAGGCCATTGAGGGACGTCATAGGCGAGTAGAAGATGTGTATGAGGCTCTTACCCGTGGTGGTAAGATGCACCTTACCGACTTTGCCTCGGGGCATTTGTACTTTGGGTTGCACCGTCAGCCCAATGGCCGTTGGATATTTCGCGAATGGGCGCCCAATGCCACAGCGATATATTTGATAGGTGACTTTTCCGATTGGCAAGAGCGTGATGAGTATAAGTTGGAACCCTTGCACAATGGCGTGTGGGAGATAAAACTTGCATCGGAGTTGTTGCATCACCTCGACCTGTACAAGTTGTCGATACATTGGCAGGGAGGTCAAGGCGAGCGCATACCGGCGTGGGCTACTCGCGTGGTGCAAGATGAAAAGACCTATATATTCTCGGCGCAAGTGTGGGCGCCCGAGAAACCCTATAAATTTCGCAAACGTGTATTCACACCCTCAAAGTCACCCCTGCTCATATACGAGTGCCACATAGGTATGGCGCAAAATGAGGAGAAGGTGGGAACTTATAATGAGTTTCGCGAGAAGATATTGCCTCGCGTAGCGGCTGCCGGATACAATGCCATACAGATAATGGCTATACAGGAGCACCCCTATTATGGCTCGTTCGGATACCACGTTTCTAACTTCTTTGCACCTTCATCGCGTTTCGGTACGCCCGATGAGTTGAAACAACTTATCGATGAGGCTCACCGTATGGGTATTGCTGTGATTATGGACATAGTACACTCGCACGCCGTGAAGAACGAGATGGAAGGCTTGGGTCGATTTGACGGCTCATATACACAATACTTTCACGGAGGCGACCGTCGCGAGCACTCGGCTTGGGATTCGCTCTGCTTCGACTACGGCAAGCACGAGGTATTGCACTTCTTGTTGTCGAACTGCAAGTATTGGCTCGAGGAGTTCCGTTTCGACGGTTTCCGTTTCGATGGCGTGACATCGATGCTCTACTATAGCCACGGACTCGGGCAGTCGTTCGGGTCGTATGGCGACTACTACGACGGCAGTCAGGACGACGATGCGATAGTATATCTTACCCTTGCCAATATGCTCATACACGAGGTTAATCCTCGCGCCATTACCATAGCCGAGGAGATGAGTGGTATGCCCGGATTGGCTTCGACATTCGAGGCCGGAGGTATGGGATTTGACTACCGTATGGCAATGGGAATACCCGACTATTGGATAAAGACCATCAAGGAGAAGAAAGATGAGTATTGGCATCCTACATCTATTATGTGGGAACTTACCAACCGTCGTGCCGATGAAAAGACCATATCGTATGCCGAGAGTCACGACCAAGCACTCGTCGGCGACAAGACCATAATATTCCGCCTTATCGACAAGGATATGTATTGGCATATGATGGTCGATGATAACAACTATATGGTAAATCGTGGTATCTCGTTGCACAAGATGATACGAATGGTGACACTTGCCACCATCAACGGAGGTTATCTCAACTTTATGGGTAATGAGTTTGGTCACCCCGAGTGGATAGACTTCCCTCGCGAGGGCAATGGATGGTCGCACAAGTATGCACGTCGTCAGTGGGACTTGGTAGATCGTGAGGACCTGAAGTATAAATACCTCAACAACTTCGATCGTGCAATGATCGAAACCGTACGCTCGGTGCGACACTTTGAGGCGTCACCCATTGTGAAGGTGTGGGAAAACGACGGCGACCAGATACTTGCATTCCGTCGTAAAGACCTCTTGTTTGTCTTCAACTTCCACCCCTGCAATTCCTACACGGGCTATGGCTTGTTAGTGCCTCCGGGCAGTTACGAGATTGTACTCAATAGCGACCGTCCCGAATTTGGTGGTTTCGGTCACGTCGATGAGAGTGTCGAGCATCTGACACAACACGACCCCTTGTACAAGAAGGCTCGCAAAGAGTGGTTGCGCTTGTACATACCGTCGCGTACAGTGCTGGTGTTGCGTAAAAAGAAATAATGATAATTAACCCAAATATTAACCAATTTAAAAAACAGAAAAAGTTATGAAAAAAATGCTTTTGATGGGTGCCGTATTGGTAGCATTCTGCTCTTGCGGTACTAAAACTGCCGAAACTGAGGCAGAAGCAACTGACAGTGTTGTTGTAGAAACTGTAGTAGAGGACGTAGTTGTTGAAGAGCCCGTTGCTCCCGAAACTGCTGCTCCCGAAGTAGCCGCTCCCGTAGAGGCTGCCAAGAAAGAGCCTGTAACAGTTGAAGAAAAAGTAGAGGCTGTTAAAGAGGCTGTTAAAGAAGGCGAGAACGCTGCTACTCAAGCCGTTGATGAGGCTAAGGCTATGGTAGACAAAATTGAGGCTGCTAAGGCTGCTGCCAAAGAGGCTGCCAAGAAAAAATAATTTTCACAAAATTATTTTATAACAATAAAGCCACCCCGCAGCGGGGTGGCTTTATTGTTATTTAGAGGGACGATTTTGTCGCGATTATTTTACCACAACTTTGGTAGTATATACATCGGTATTGTTCGATAACTTAACGATATATACGCCTTGAGGCGCATCTAACGTTACAACCTCTTGAGGATTAATGGCTTGCATTACCAATCCACCACGCAGGTCGTAGATGGCAAGTTGCTCTACGTTGCCTTGCAATTGCAGGGTGTTACCTTCGGTAATATAGGCAGCCATACTGCTCTTATCGGTGCTTACACCATCGACAGCAGCATCCTCGGTAAAGTCTATTTGGTATGAGAATTGGCGAATAACATCACCATCGCTCCACTCGTCATACATAAACGATGTGAATATGGTACCATCGCTGTTGCAGTGTACCGAGCCGGCTACAATGCTATCTTCTACAACGCTGATATTGGGGTTTCCATATTCGTCGTAACTGTCGGCAACGAGTACGTCGAATGTTGTCATTGCTTTCACCCAATTGGCCACATCGCTATTACGACCATTGATGTAATCGACAAAGGTGGTAAGTGTTTGGCAATCGGTCGATGTCACAAATGAATTACGTCCGTAAGCCATAGCCGGATTTTGCACAATCATACAACCATCGTTCATTACCGATGAGGCTATCATATCTATGTTGGTAGCAACCATTGTCATAACATTACCACTCTCATTCAAGTCAAATCGTACGGGGGTAGATATAGTCTTGGGGCTTAAAGGATTGCTTACATCGGTGTGTTTCATTGTGGTGCTGTAGTAACGACCATTGCCCGATATGTATGCATTGTTGATAGTGAAGCAATAACCATACATATTGTTCTGCATAATCACATCAAATTCATATACCTTTTGGTAATATGCCGACAAATCTTTTTGGTACTGATTCATAACCGAGTTATACTCATCGATGCGCTCTATAATATAGTCGGCCGGATCGGGTTCTTCGGGCAGTTCTTCCCAAGTGATTTGCTCCATCATATATTTTTCGTAAGCAATAAGGTATTCATTCAAGGCAGCACGATAGGCAGCCAACTCCTCATCGTTCATATATAGTTCGCCATTGGGACGCGCAGGCTCTTCGCCCGGCCATACACCGAATGTTGCCCCCTCGGGGTAGAGTATGCCTTCGCTATATGTGCGATAACTCCACTCTCCATTGTCGGCTTGGGTATATACGATAGGATAGATGTAGAAACCCGACCAATCGACAACCTGACCAACCACTGTCTTACCGTCGTCGCTAATGGCTATGGCTGTAACATATTGAGGCACACGACCACTGAAGTCGGTAGCAGGGTAGGGCAACTCTTTGTAGAGGTCGTATGAGCCATCGGCATTACGATCCCAATATACAGGTTTTACCATTTGTTCGCTGTACATATTCATAGCCGATATACCCACATTACCTACAATACGGCTACCGTCGGGGGTGATACCGTTGGCTACGTTCAAGCCTTGATTTTCGGCTTTGACGGGCAATTCGTTCCATTCATAGTTTTGCCAATAGGCGCACTCGCGATCGCTCACACCACCTACCAATATACCATCGTTGCTCCAGCAGTTGCCCACACCTGTTGCATAGTATTCGGTAACGGCATCTTCCGATGCAGCATACTCATCGTAGAGCGAGTCGGCTCGGCTGTACAGGTATATTGTACCCATAGCGTGAGTCGATAGCCAACGACCGTTGGGCGACATCTTGTCGAAGTAAAATTCGGGGTGATAGTAAGTGCCTTGTCCTACGCATAGGCACGCAATCAAGGTAAAAACTGATGATAGTAGAGTCTTTTTCATAGGCTTAACAATTAATTTATAATGTGTCAAAAGTAGTGATTTATATCGAAACTTGCAATTGTAGGACTAATTTATTGTAAAATCTTGTCTTAACGGTAGGTGGCACAAAGTTAATTGGTTAACTTTGTAGGTTGTTTACATTGCCAACGTATGCGCTTGTAGCAATAGCAAACATAATGAGTGCAAAATTATTGACATACAGCCGAGTATTGCTTGTATTACTCTTGCTTACTGTTGTGCCTGCTGCTTGGGCGCAACGGGCTACTACGGTGCGTGGTGTCGTAATCGATTCGCTCACTCACGAGCCGTTGCCTCACGTCGCGGTGTTGTTGGCAGGCAGTGGTACAGGCACCAAGACCGATGCCGATGGTAAGTTTTCGATAACAACCCAGAGCGACTTTACGCACGTTCGATTTTCACTATTGGGATATAAAGCCGTTGATAGAGATGTGCGTATGGGGCGCAGTAATAGGCTGAAGATAGAGTTGCCTCCCACATCTATACCTCTTGAGGAGGTAATGGTGCGCCCTCGCAAGGAGAAGTACAGCAAGAAGAACAATCCCGCTGTTGACTTGGCTCGCAAACTCATTGCTTTACATCGCGATAGCGACTCTTGTCGCAATGCCTTCTTCTCGCAGCGCAAGTATGAGAAGATAACATTTGCCTTCGACAACTTCGATGGGCGAATGCGCTCGAATGCGCTATTTAAGAGAGAGCCGTTGTTGCTGTCATACATCGATACATCGGATGTGACGCACAAGCCCATACTCAACCTTGCCATCAAGGAACGCACCATCGACTACTATTCGCGCAGCGAGCCGGAGGCTGTTCGTGAGGTCGTTACCGGCATACGTCGTTCGGGACTCGATGGGTTTATAAATCAGGACAATATGCAGGCGTATGCCAACGAGATGTTGCGCGAGGTCGATTTGTTCAGCAACGACATCAAGTTGTTCGACCAACAGTTTGTAAGCCCCTTGTCGCAATATGCTGTGTCGTTCTACAAATACTATCTACTCGATACGCTGGTTGTCGAGGGCGAGAAGTGCATCGACCTCGGTTTTGCCTCGTACAATGCGCAGTCCTTTGGCTTTGCCGGCCACCTGTATGTGGTGTATGAGGACTCAAGTTACTTTGTGAAACGTGCGCGATATACCGTTCCTCAAGATATCAATATGAACTATGTGAGTCGTATGATATTGCAGCAAGACTATCAGCGCGACTCGCTGGGAAATAGAGTGAAAGTGTATGACGATGTTGTTGCCGAGTTTCGCATCGCCAATGATATGCCGGGCTTGTATGCTCGTCGCACGGTCTATTATACCGACTTTTCTTATGCCCCTCCCTCGATAGAGGATATTTTCGACGGTAAGCAGCGCGAAGTGACTCTGCCCGGTGCTTATGAGCGAAATAATGACTTTTGGGTCGAAAATCGTGCCGTACCGTTGCGAATGCAGGAGGATGCAATAGGTATGATAAGCACCCGATTGCTGGAGATACCGGCTGTGAAATGGACTGCCAAGGTGCTGCGAACACTCATCTCGGGCTATGTTGCCACGCACCCTGTCGAGGATGAGAGTCGTTTCGACTTTGGCTCTATCACAACCTTTATCAGTGGCAACAGTATCGAGGGCTTGCGACTGAAATTGAGTGGTACGACAACGGCTCGACTGCACCCTCGACTATTTGCATCGGGCTATGTGGGATATGGCTTTGATGACAATAAGTGGAAGTATGGCGCAGCACTCGAATACTCGTTCAACGACAAGCGTCATTCGGCTGTCGAATATCCCATTCGTTCGATAAAGGCATACTACGGATACGACCTTAACTACCTGTCGCAGCGATATCTGCACACCCAACGCGATAACTTTGTCCTCTCGCTGCGACGTGGCCCCGATTACAACGCTACCTATATGCGTAATTGTGGCGTTAACTTCAAGTATGAATTTGCCGGAGGCTTCTCTCTCGAATTGGGCTTGCGCAATGAACGCCAAGAGAGTACACCCTATTTGCCGTTTGAAGTGAAGCAGCCCGATGGCTCGATAAACACGCTATCGCACTTCTCGCAGACGATGGGCGAGGTGTGCTTGAGTTATTCGCCTACCGAAAAGTTCTTTACATCATACGGTGAGCGTCGCGCTATATCGAGCGATGCACCTGTTGTAACGCTGCGCCACACATTTGCCCTGAAGGGGCTGCTCAGCGACTATACCTATCATCACACCGAGTTGGCGGCATCCAAGCGATTTCGTATGTCGAAGTTGGGTTACGCCGATCTTATTCTCAAAGCCGGTAAAGTGTGGAACGATGTGCCATATCCGTTGCTCATTATCCCCTTTGCCAATATGTCATATACCGTTCAGCCCGAGTCTTACACCCTCCTGTCGCCTATGGAGTTTATCTTCGACCAATATGCGTCGTGGGATTTGACCTATTTTGCCAACGGCTTGTTGTTCAATCATATACCCTATATTAATAAATGGCGATTGAGAGAGGTGGTTACCTTCAGAGGTATATACGGAACAATACGCGATAACAACTTTTACCCCGACCAGACAGGGCTCTTCCTCTTCAATAAAGATTGGAATGTGAAGCGTATGAATGGTATGCCCTATATGGAGGTGGGCGTGGGTATAGACAATATCCTCTCGGTACTACGCATTGAATATGTATTTCGTGTAACCTATCGCGATACCCCCGGTGTAGATAAGGGAGGCTTGCGAGTGGGGTTGCACTTAACGTTCTAATAACAGATGACTATGTTAACATTTCGCGATGCCACACTCAGCGATGTAGCACTTATTCGTAGCCTGGCCGATGGTGTATGGCAAGCCACTTATGCCGATATACTGTCGCCCGAGCAGATTGACTATATGTTTGAGATGATGTATAGTCACGAACATCTCACCGAGCAGATGCGCGACAAGCATCACCATTTTATCATCGTTATGCTCGACGGTGTGCCTTGTGCCTATATCTCTATCGAGCCTCAAGGCAACAGTCGCTATAACTTCCAGAAGATATATGCCCGACGCGAGGTGCAAGGGCGTGGAGTGGGGCGATATATGATAGAACAAGGCATAGAGTGGGTGCGCCGTTGCGAAGAGAGATTGCAGCCCGAGCCTCACGATATTACCATAGAATTGTTTGTAAACCGTCGTAACAAGGCTGTCGATTTCTATCGCTATATGGGGTTTGAGATAGTCGATACGCGCGACCACGCCATAGGAAACGACTTCTATATGAACGACTATATTATGCAACGCATCATACAATTGTAGGTATAAATAAATCTAAATTTTTACATCTGTTTATTTCTTTATTGTATCTTTGTGTTATCAAGAAAAACACTGCTTATGAGATTTCTTTTTGTAGTACAAGGTGAAGGACGTGGGCATTTTATGCAGGCCATCGAGATGAAAGCAATGCTCGAGCGTCACGGACATAAGGTTGTATTGTGCTTGGTGGGTAAGAACCCCTTGCGCGTAGTACCCGACTTCTTCTATGCCCGTATGGAGGGCACGCCGGTCGAATCGTTCGAAAGTCCCAACTTCGTGCAAGGAGTAGGAGGTAAGCATCCCTCTTATTTTCAGACATTTGTGCAGAATATAGTCAAGTTGCCGGGCTTTACGCAGTCGATGCACTACCTGCGCACGACCATAGCCGATGTGGCCCCCGATGCCATTATAAACTTCTACGATGTTATGTTGGGCGTTTCCAACTATTTGGCTCCTATGCAGTTGCCTATTATCAGCGTCGGACACCAATACCTGTTCTTGCACAAAGACTTTGAATTTACCAATCCCAAGAGCAAGGTGGAGTTGGAGCCACTACGTTTCTTTACCATAGCCACCAGCGTAGGCTCGTGCCGTCGCTTGGCACTGTCGTTCTATCCGATGACCGACGATGAGGAGCGCGACATCGTTGTTGTGCCACCTATTTTGCGCCGAGCAGTGCGCGAAACAGTACCTCAAAAGGGTAACTACATACACGGATATATGCTCAACAGTGGTTTTGCCGAAGAGGTCAAGGCCTGGCACGCCGAGCATCCCGAGGTCGAGATGCACTTCTTTTGGGACAAGGCCGATGTTCCCGAGGTATATGAATTGCAACCCAATCTTACAATGCATCGCATCAACGATGTGAAATTTCTCGAATCGATGGCAGGATGTGGAGGATACGCCACTACAGCCGGATTTGAGAGCGTGTGTGAGGCATTGTATCTGCAAAAGCCTGCCATTATGGTGCCGGCGCACATCGAGCAGGAGTGCAACGGATACGACGCTATGAAAGTGGGGGCAGGTATCGTTTCGAAACACTTCGATATCGATGCGCTATGTCAATTGATGCAAACCTATACCCCCAATGCCGAATTTCACCAATGGTGTGATGAGGCCGAGAAGCGCATCATTGCCTCTATCGAAGATGCCGTAAACAACTTCGACAGCAAGTGGTATCATCGCATCATTGCCCGACATCTGTTCCGATAAGATTTTGTAATAATATCGTTTTGTAAATAACTTCAAAAATGAAAATCAAACGTCTTCTTATATCGGCATTGTTATTGCTGATGGTGGGTGTGGTGTATGCTGCCAAGCCCAAGTATGTATTCTATTTTATTGGCGACGGTATGGGTATAGGTCAGGTGCAAACGTTGCGTACCTATTTCAAGAATGTGCCTGATGCCGATACCGATAAGATGCATTTTTACGACTTCCCTGTGGCAAGTTTTATTACCACATACTCTGCCAGCGATGATATTACCGACTCGGCTGCCGCCGGTACGGCATTGGCTACAGGTTGCAAGACACGCAACAGTATGATAGGTATGGATGCCGATACTGTAGCACTTACTTCGGTAGCCAAGTTGTTGAAAACTGCCGGACGGGGTGTGGCTGTAATGAGTAGTGTGTGCCTCGATGATGCTACCCCTTCGGCATTCTACGCATCGCGTCCCAGCCGTCACGATTATCATCAGATAGCCCTGCAAGGTGCTGCATCGGACTTCGACTTTATGGCCGGTGCATACTTTCGCGACCCCTATGGCGTGCGAGCCAAGACCCCCGGTAATGTCTTTGCCAATTATGAGGCTGCCGGATACACTGTGGTGCGTGGTCGTCAAGGATATAACGATGCTATAGCCGGCAAGGCTCGCAAGGTGTTGTGGCTCGACAACGACACGACTACCGAGAATCGTATAGGCTATGCCATAGATGGCGATAATGGCGATATGACCTTGCCACAGATGGTGCGCAGTGGTATCGATTTCCTCTATAAAAACTATCCCAAAGGCTTCTTTATAATGGCCGAAGGGGGGGCAATAGACCATATGGGACACGGTAATGAAGCACCCGGAGCCTTGTTGGAGGTGCGCGAGTTTGATGCTGCCGTGCGTGAGGCGTACGAGTTTTACAAGCAACATCCCCACGAAACACTTATTATTGTTACTGCCGACCATGAAACGGGTGGTATGTCGCTGGGAACAGAGGTAAACTCTACACCGGCATTGCATTATGTACAGTATGCCAAGGCATCGAAGGGCGAGTTTGGCAATATGCTGAAGAAGTTGATGCGTGAGAAGGGAAAGAAAACAACTTGGGGCGATGTGCGCTCCTTGATGAGCCAACTTACCGGCTTGGGCGACGCGATAGCAATCTCTGCCGGCGAAGAAGGATATTTGATGATGATATTCCAACGCATATTGGATAATCGTGGTAAAAACATCAAGACATTGTATGCCGATTTCGACGAGTTGACCAACGAGATATTCAAACTCTATTCCAATAAGATGGGTATCGGTTGGACAACCTCTCACCACTCGGGCTGTCCTGTTCCATTGTTTGTAGTAGGTGCAGGCTCTGAGGCATTTACCGGCCAAGGATGGCTCGATAATACCGACATCCCTCGCATTATAGCCAAGTTGAGTGGTGTAAAAATCAAGTAATCGCAATAGATACACTTAAATAACTGCAATAAACGCTCTTGAATTATCAAGGGCGTTTGTTGTTGTGTGTTGCATTGCACAGATGCTCATCGGTGGTGTAGTATCCAACTCTATTTATGAGCCATCGTGACTTGGGTTTGTGTTGCTTGTGATGCGACTGTAGCAACACTGTTATTTCGTTGTGGGTGTGATATGGGTATAAAACTACAGCGCAAGCAATGTTGCTTGCGCTGTAGTTTGTATCGAATTTGTAGGAGAATCCAATGTTATATCGGACTCATAATCGTGCCTATCGGCAGGATTATTTCTTGTACATTTCGTCCGATACGGTGAGTACTTTACGACCTTTAGCGCGACGGCTTGCGAGCACGCGACGGCCATTAGCAGTTGACATTCTCAAACGGAAGCCGTGCTTGTTTACTCTTTTTCTGTTTGAAGGTTGAAATGTTCTTTTCATTGCCTGATATTTTTGTGTTATTATTCTTTCAATTATCGGAGTGCAAAATTAGTTACTTTTTTTGAATTTACCAAGTTTCGCTTGCTCTTTTTTGTTTCTAAGTTGTTCTTATCTCTCTATTTTGCCTTAAATGCCCTTTATAACCCCCTCTGACGTAACTATGTAGTGCATTGTGCGGTCGTGTGCTTCGGTGGGTATTTGTTCGGCAATCTGGCATTTGTAACACACGCCTATGCAAGTGGCTTGTGTGCGCGACAACAGTCTGTCGTAGTAGCCTTTGCCTCTTCCCAAGCGATTGCCGTTGCTGTCGAATGCTACACCGGGTACGACAATGAGTTCCAATATGTCGGTATCGACCTCGGTGCCGGTAGGCTCCCATATATTGAATTCGCCTTGCTGCATAGCCTCGGGGGTGTAACGACGTACTACAAGATCGTCGCCCACAACTACGGGCAGGTAGATTGTTTTGCCCATCGAGTGCCACTTGTCGATGATTTCGTGAGTGGGCAACTCATCGGGTAGCGAGTGGTACAACAATATGTGTGTGGCTGTGGCAAAGCAGGGCAGGGCCTCTATGTGTCGCTCTACAGCGCGACTTTCGGCAATCTTTTCTTCGGTAGTAAGGGCTGCCTTGTTTATCTTCATTTGCTTGCGCAATGTGGTCTTGTCTATGCTCATATCCTTATTGGTTTTCTTCTTGTGCTGCTTGGGGCAGTTCGGGGAATGCTTTATCTTCCTTTATCAGTCGGCAAGCCTCTTCAATCACCTTGTCGTCGCGTAGGAATATGGGATAGAATGCCTCATCGCCCAATACATCGCGAGCAATGTAGGCTTGCAGCAGACGTATCAGTACGGGGCGCGATGTGGCTATCTGCGCACGATTGGCCGGTACGTCATTGTCGGCGGCATATTTTATAAAGTCGTTGAGCAACTTGTTGCCGTCGAGTTGTTTCAACAACTCCTTATAGTCGTCGGCCGATGAGAGGCGTTCGCGATTCTTATCGACATATTCAAAGGCGTATTTATACAACAGGCTCTTGTTAATAACGGCTGTGTAGTAGGGCGTTACATAGGTCGTGTCGCTGGGGATAAACACATCGGGCATAATACCTCCACCACCATATACGGTGCGACCTCCGGCAGTGGTATATATCTGCTCGGTGTGTTGATGTATGCTGTCGGCATTGAAGAACTCGCCTCGGTTGTAGCGGTTGAGGATATCCATTTCGTAGTCCTCGCCTTGTCCCATTTGGTACTCCTTCTGTATGCAACGACCCGATGGCGTGTGGTAGCGCGCTACCGTAAGGCGTATGGCCGAGCCGTCGGATAGGGGATACTGACTCTGTACCAATCCCTTACCAAAGGTGCGACGTCCTACGATAAGACCCCGGTCGTTATCTTGTATGGCTCCGGCAAAAATTTCGCTGGCCGATGCCGACCACTCGTCGGTAAGAACTATGATGGGTTGATCCTTGAATGCACCCATACCATTCGAGCGTGCCTCTTCGCGTGCAAAGGTGCGACCTTCGGTATATACAATAAGTTGATTGCGATGCATAAACTCGTTTACCATATTGATGGCGGCATCCATATAACCTCCTCCGTTTCCTCGCAAGTCGATGACAAAACTTTCGGCACCTTCGTTGCGCAGGCGTGCAAGGGCTACCAAGAATTCGTCGAATGTGGTGCGTCCAAACTTGCTTACAAAGATGTAGCCTATATCGCTGTTGAGCATAAATGCTGCATCGACGCTGTGCAACGGTATGTCGCCACGTTCTACCTCAAATTGTAGCAACTCGCTCTCTCCACGGCGTTGTATGCCAAGTTTTACCACCGAGCCTTTCTCGCCACGCAAGTGCTTCATTACCTTCTCGTTGGTAATATTCTTGCCTACAAAGAGTGAGTCATCTACGGTAATAATGCGATCGCCCGGCAATAATCCGTTACGCTCCGAAGGGCCTCCCGATATAACATCCACAACGTTGATTGTGTCGTTGAGCAGGTTGAATTGTATGCCTATACCCGAGAATGAGCCTTCCAACTCCTCGTTGACGCTTTCAAGGTCTTCGGCGGGAATGTATGCCGAGTGGGGGTCGAGTTCCTTGAGGATACTTGTCATAGCATTGTCGGTGAGTTTCTTGCTATCGACCGAATCGACATACTGCTGCTCGATGACGTGCAACAGCATATTCAGGTTGTTGCGTCGCGCATACTCATAGTCGTAGGTGTCGTATAACTGATACTCCGATGAGTTGAAGTTCCAACTGCCCACTATCATTCCTATAACCATCGTTACCGATGCCCAGAAGGGTAGCCAAGCATAACTAAATTTGGGCTCTTTCATTATGTTATTTATTGTCGTTATCGTTTATGTGTACAATTTCTATGCCATTGCGCTTGAGCAAATCGACACCATCGGTATTATGATATAACTCCGAGAAGACAACGCGCTTGATGCCGGCTTGTATTATCAGTTTGGCGCACTCGATGCAGGGCGAGCAGGTGACGTAGAGTGTTGCACCTTCGCTACTGTTATTGCTGCGTGCCACCTTGGTAATGGCATTGGCCTCGGCGTGTAGAACGTAGGGCTTGGTACGGCCGTTTTCGTCTTCACATATATTCTCAAATCCGGCCGGAGTACCGTTAAATCCGTCCGATATTATCATCTTCTCCTTTACGAGCAATGCTCCCACTTGGCGACGCTTGCAGTAGGAGTTTTCGCCCCAAATGCGTGCCATACGGATGTAACGCTCATCGAGTATAAGTTGTTTTTCGTTTTCCTTCATAAAAACCATTTTATATCAAGTTGCAAAAGTAAAACATATTTTGCTATAACTACATCGCTTACAACATTTTTTATATAAAAAAACCGAGATACTTGCGAGTACCTCGGTTTTGCGATAGGTTATTGGCGCTTATCAGCGTACAATTTTCATAGCGTTGTTACCACTGTGTACGATGTATATGCCTTGTGTGAGGCTTGTTACATCTACTTGGTGGTTGCCGGTCATTACGATGTAGCCTTGCAAGTTGTAAACGGTGATAGCACCGTTGGCTGTGATGTTGCGACCATCGTAATTCATTCCGTTGCCATCCATCTCGGTAGCCTTTATTGCTGTATCGTAAGGCTCTACGTCGATGTAAATCTTAACAGCCGAATTGTAGCCGAGTGAGAATGTTATTTCGCCGGTAATATCTACATTATCGAATGTGACGGTTGTGTATTCAGTCGATTTGCGACCAACAAATTCAACCGATTGGCTCTCGCCGTTGAACGAGGTAAGTCCCGACTTCGCAGCATTGTTTTGTGAGCAACCATAGAACACAACTTTGGTGGCTTTCATACCGGTAGGCAACGTTATGGTGTGGTCGCCCTCATTAAGTGTGAATGTCTCAGAAGCTTTTGTTGCATCGCTATAAGTGTATGCCGAGCCCGATGTGGCACCATCTACGGTGTAGCCTTCGGGGAAGGCACCGGCCTTGAGTGTGATAGTCTCGGCTACGGCCAATTCGAAACTGCCATTTACTGTAAGGTCGCTTGTAAGAACAGTACCTGCTGCTACATCCCAGCCGGTGAAGATATAACCATCTTTCGAGGGTGTTGTTGCAGGATAAACCACTACAGTTTGGTTTTCCATTACCTCATATTCCTCATCATCAACCATAAATGTTACGGTGTAAGTAGGAATAGCATTCCATTTGGCATTTACGGTCAAGTCGGTTGTAAGAACTGTTCCTGCTGCTACATCCCAGCCTGCAAATGTGTAACCCGACAATGTGGGGTTGTTGGCTGGATATACTACCACTGTTTGATTTTCCATTACTTCGTAAACCTCATCCTCTACCATAAATGTTACGGTGTAGGTAGGTATCGAAGAGTCGGTAACGGTGAGTTGGTATTGTGCAGTTGCCGACTTGTAGTTGTCGGTTTCGGCTACAGTGGCGCGTATGGTTGTTACACCCAATGCTACGAGTGTTATCACACCGTCTTGGTCGATAGTGGCTACATTGGTATTGGTGCTTACATAAGTTACTGCACCGTCCGATGTGTTGCTCAATGTGGGATAAGTGTTGTTGGCGGCTGCGAGGTCGGCTGTTGCACTTGTTGCGCTGAAGGCAAATGTGGGAGTCTCTTTGCCACCCTCTTCGCCACTTACCTCACTTACGGTGATACCGAAGTAATTAAGACCTGCCGAGCCGGCTACTGTAACGTAATCCTTGCCTTCGGGAACGGTGTATGTACCGTTGGTTGCACTTGTGTTGCTTGATGAGGCTACAATGTTGCCGTCAATCAACAAGTCGCGTGTACCGTTGCTGCTGCCGGTGTTGGCAAAGTTTACGGTAATTATTTGACCTGCTTTTACGGGAACATTCATTGTAAATGTACCTTGCAAGTATTGACCCTTCGATGTATCCCAACTGATGCGTACCTTGCCTTGGAAGGTTATGCCTTCGGTTTCGGCAAATCCGAGGTCGGTTGCTGTGCTGAATGTACGGTCGTAACGGTTGGTACCATCTGAATTTTTCACCCATTCGGCATCGTTTGTAACGGCAGTTTGTGTTTCGCTACTCCACGATGTGAATACCCACTTGTTGACAACGGTAGTCGATTCACCACCTGTTGTAGTGCCACCACTGCTGTTCTTGCCGTCGGTGAAGGTGGGGTATATCTCTACATTGCTTGCCAAGCGTGAGCCTTGGAATGCCGACCATCCGGTGAAGGTGTATCCATCCTTGGTAGGAGTGCCTTCGGGAT
This sequence comes from Bacteroidaceae bacterium, assembly GCA_017532725.1. Lineage (GTDB taxonomy): Bacteria > Bacteroidota > Bacteroidia > Bacteroidales > Barnesiellaceae_A > Barnesiella_A. The sequence goes on along the minus strand of JAFXIZ010000006.1, from coordinate 1,117 downwards.
ATACAACAGATGTTTGATTGTTCATCACCTCATATACTTGAGTGCCCTCTACATCGGCGTAGTAGGTAACGGTATATGTGGCAGGGGCAGAGGTTGTCTTGGTAAATGCACCTATCTCAACGAGTGTTGTCTTGTAACCTGTTACAGCACTCATCAGGCCTGTTATAATCTCGTAGTTGTGGTCCTCGGCGGCATTGTCGAAGCCCAACCAAGTGAAGTCGCCACCTTGCATACGGCCGGCTTGTGCTTTCACCTTGGCAGGTACGTCGATAGCCTCATCGGGTGTATAGGTGTACATCAACGAACTGTTTGTATCGAAGTTGTCGTACGATGTGCCACCACTCAATGTTGTGTATGATGAGGGTACTTGCTCATCGCGCGATGTAGCGTGATATGCATCGAAACTTGTTGCACTTACGGCTGTTGCACCCGAGCCTTCTACGCTGTTGGCTGTGATGTAACTGAAGTTGCTGCTACACTCAACAAACAAGTTGCCATACGACTTAATGATACCACCGGTTTCGCCCGAGAATGTGCCGTCGCCTGTAGCATCTGTTCCTTGCTTCGACGACATCATAGGACGGTTGGTGTTACGGAAGTAGTTACTCTCTACAAATATGCTTGAGCCTGTTGTTGCGCCTACACCATACTTTGACACACCGTCGTAGTAGTTGTTATAGACGTGTACAGTCATACGACGTACGCGAGGGTGACGTGAGTCGCTATGGTCGAACCAATTGTGGTGGTACGACATATAGTTGGGGCCACTCTCCGATTTCATACCACACAACGCCATCTTACCGGCATCCCAGAAGTGTATGTATGAGTAGGTGCAATATTGCGAGTCATCCTTTACGTCGAGTGAGCCGTCGCCCTTATCTTGGTCGGCTGCACTACCTGCCTTACCATAGAATATATCGCAATTGTGTACCCATACTTTTACCGATTCCTTGAGTGAGATACCGTCGTCGTTGAAGAGCATAATACCGAGGTTGCGCACCTCTACATTATTACATTTAACGAGTACCAAGCCCCAATCGCTCAAGTAGGCATCGTTACCGATACCTTCGAATGTTACTTGCATAGCAATGTTGTTGGCTTTGCCTTTCAGTTGCAT
>JAFXIZ010000045.1 GCA_017532725.1 Bacteroidaceae bacterium | reverse complement strand
GAAGCGACCAAGATGAAGAAACAAATGAGTTATGCCGACACTCACCACATACCCTTTGTGGCACTCGTGGGCGAAAGCGAGATAGAGGCCGGCAAGATAGCACTCAAAAATATGATTACAGGCGAGCAACAACTCGTATCGCCTGCCGAAGCCATAGCAATTGTACGATAAGCAGTGACTACTACCAAAGAAATATCTATCCTCAAACTTGTTATCGACCTTATCAAGGTCGATAACAAGATACATCAAGAGGAGGTTTCTTGGATAAAGACTCTCACTGCGTATTATCATTTTACAACCGAGGAGTTACAGCAAGCACACAGTATAAGCCTGAGTGAGGCAATATCCAATCTGCAACAATTGGATGCGTCGGAACGCCTTAAGATACTAAAACTCTTCAACGAAATTGTCGCTATAGACAACAACATAGACATAAACGAGCGCATCCTACACGCTGCTATACAACTCGCACTGCAAGATAACACCCTCGACCAAGTACAGATACTAACAGTAGAAGCCGAGAACTTCGACAATTACGACCGGCAACTCATATATCTTGAGCAGAAAGAGAACAAAAAATTGTCGGACAGCATCGAGAAGGATTATCGCAGCATCAGGCGCAGCCTAAGAAACTTCGATATCGATTTCTTTTTTTATCCCCATATCATACAACAATACACACAATCGCAATCCTATATTGCACCGGCTGTAGATTTGTTGTTCCCCACATTTTCGCACGACAAAGGCAATAGTAAAAAACTCCTTGAAGACTATAAGACAAGTGACTTTTGCTCATACATACACAAATTGATGGGGACAAACATTCAGTTTCCACCATTTGACACATTCTTTATGCTCAAGATACAGAGCAGCCACCTGTCGAATAGTCACACCGTCGATTTCCTGTGTATTCAAAGCGATCAACAACCTCGCGCTACAATTGATTTGCTCATTGACAGCCTCGACATCGAATTGCCCTACGAAGCCGTGCCATATAGAGGTTGCTATCGCACACTCTTCGAAATGATAAGCGAAAAATCGAAGTGCGAATACGACATCCTGCTTGAAGGCGACTTGTTCTACCTATCGCAAGAGGAACAAAAGATGGTATTGGAGATACGAGGTGCCGAACGCAAGACTCTCTTTGCCCTATTTTTGATACACAAGAATGGCATAAGCAATCGCACATTTGCCACACTATCTACACAAACAGCACTTGGCAAAGAGATTATCGCCATATACAGTTACTTTGCCAAAGAGAAGAATTACGAAACAATATGCAATGCCCTCGATGCCGGTAGCGAGCCGGCTGTAATAAGCAACCTACGCGACATATCGAAGCGTAACTCACATATAGGTTACATCAAGAGAGCATTCACAGCAATCCCTTCGCTCAAGAATCCACATCTATATTACCCTCGGAACATCAAGGGTGCGCGCACTTATAATATAGGACTATCACGCGACAAAATAAAAGGCAAACATCTGTCAAGCAACATCGAAGAACCTCTGAAAATCCAATTCTTTGAATAGTTGATAGTCGCTCACTCTTGCAATATGGCAAGCAATTATCGGATGCTTTGACAACTTTTCTTACCTTATCAATATTTGAACGGCACAAAATTGTTATTAATACCCATAAAGAGCAACAAAACTGCTGTGCAATATGGCAAATATGAGGTACATAACAACGAAGATAAATAATTTTGCAGTTCAAAAAAATAATTCAATAGAAGATGAGTAACTATTTAGAAAAAGGTCTGAACGACGAACAGGTAATTCAAAACCGAGAAAAATTTGGAAGAAACGAACTTACTCCCCCTGCAAAGACTCCTTTGTGGAAGCAATTTTTAGAAAAATTCAGCGACCCTATCATTCGCATCCTGCTCATTGCGTGGATACTGTCAATAGGCGTTGCCACATATCAGGTATATACCGGAGAGGAAGGTGCTAACGCATTCTTCGAGCCGGCAGGTATTTTGGTGGCCATCATACTCGCTACGGGTATTGGGTTTGCATTTGAAGTAAGTGCCAATCGCAAATTTGACATACTCAACCAGATTGGCGATGAGGCACCGGTAAAGGTTGTGCGCAACCACCACATCATAGAGATACCCAAGAGAGATGTTGTGGTGGGCGATGTGATTTTGCTCAACACCGGCGATGAGATACCGGCCGATGGCACACTGCTCGAATCGGTTTCGCTACAAGTAAACGAATCGAGCCTCACAGGTGAGCCTATGGCAAACAAATTTGCCGACACTGCCAAGAATGATCCTCGCGCCACCTATCCCAGCAATATGGTGCTGAATGGCTGCACCGTTATAGAAGGACACGGCGTAATGGAGGTAAATCAAGTGGGCGATGCTACCGAATATGGCAAGGTGTACAAAGGCGCACAGATTGAAAACGACATCAAAACGCCCCTCAACATCCAATTGGAAAAATTGGCTCACTTGGTAACAATCATCAGTTACACAATTGCCACACTGATAATAGTCATTCGCTGCATATCGTTCTTCTCGGGCGATCACGCCACCGATTGGATCAGCATCGGACAATATATCCTTAATACCATAATGATAGCCGTAACAATCATCGTTGTGGCCGTTCCCGAGGGTTTGCCTATGAGTGTTACCCTCAGCCTTGCAATGAGTATGAAGAGAATGTTGGCTGCCAACAACTTGGTGAGAAAGATGCACGCTTGCGAAACAATGGGTGCCACATCGGTTATATGCACCGATAAGACCGGTACTCTCACGCAAAATCAGATGCAAATAGAAGATACACACTTCTTCGCACTGTCCAACCAAACATTGGGCAGTAACAAAGAGATTGACACACTCATCAGCGAGAGTATTGCTCTCAATACAACAGCCAACCTCAATATGGGCGAGAATGGTCGCACTACCGTAATAGGCAACCCCACCGAAGGTGCATTGCTGTTGTGGCTCACTCGACAAGGCATACAATATGAAGCCTTACGACACAGCATACCCATCATCGAGCAACTCACATTCTCGACCGAGCGCAAATATATGGCAACAGCCATCAAGTCGCCAACCCTCGGCAAACGCATATTATATGTAAAGGGGGCGCCCGAAATTCTATTGAAAATATGCAATAAGATAAGAGTACAAGAAGGCACAACCGATATTGCTCCTTACATTGCCGATATCGAAAACGAATTGCTCGGATATCAAAATCGCGCTTTACGCACATTGGCCTTGGCCTACGTTGAGATTGACAACACAGGTTGCTTTGCCGATGGTCGCTTACGTCCCGACATTCGCCTCACCTTGTTGGGTATAACAGCCATTGCCGACCCTGTGCGCCTCGACGTACCCGAGGCAATACAGTCGTGCCTTAATGCCGGTATCAAAGTGAAGATAATCACAGGCGACACACAAGCCACAGCACGCGAGATAGGTCGCCAAATAGGATTGTGGCAACCCGAAGATACCGATGCCAACATCACCACAGGCGAAAAAGTGGCTGCTATGAGCGACGAGGAGTTGACAATAAGAGTACAAGACCTCAAGATTATTGCTCGCGCACGACCTCTCGACAAAGAACGATTGGTAAAAGCATTGCAACGCAATGGCGAGGTAGTAGCCGTTACCGGCGATGGTACAAACGATGCTCCGGCTCTCAACGCTGCGCAAGTAGGCCTGTCGATGGGCGACGGCACAACTGTAGCCAAGGAGGCAAGTGCCATAACCATCCTCGACAACTCCTTTACAAGCATCAACAAGGCTGTATTATGGGGACGTTCGTTATATCGCAACATTCAGCGATTTATCGTGTTCCAAATGACAATCAACGTTGCCGCCTGTCTGATAGTCTTGTTAGGTGCTGTATTGGGAACTGAGTCGCCCCTCACAGTAACTCAAATGCTATGGGTTAACCTCATTATGGACACATTCGCAGCGTTGGCTCTGGCCTCGCTCCCACCCGACCCCAATGTGATGCGCGAGAAGCCTCGCTCTCTATCGGCTCACATCATAACACCCGGTATGGGATGCGTCATACTGACAACAGGCCTGCTGTTTGTGGCACTGCTATTCGGACTATTGCAATATTTCAATTATAACGATATCACAACCTTTGCACAAATCGAGTGGCAACACATATTCGACTATTATTTCCAATTTGACGGCAACGGCGTTTTATCGCAATACGAACTATCATTGTTCTTCACCATTTTCGTTATGTTGCAATTCTGGAATATGTTTAACGCCAAGGCTTTTGCCACAGGCAAATCGGCTTTCGCATCCATCAATAAGAGCAACGGTTTTATAGGAGTAGGCGCACTTATCATCGTGGGACAAATTCTTATAGTAACATTTGGTGGCGAGATGTTCAGTGTCACCCGACTTTCGTTCGACGATTGGTGGCAACTTATCCTCTCTACTTCGGTAGTCCTTATTGTGGGCGAAACAATAAGATTGATAAATCGTTTGCGTGCATAACACGAAAAAAACTTTTGCGTTACAAAAAGAGTATAATTTGTTTGCTGTCGTATCAGTTATTTATACTACTTTTGTAACGCAAATTATATTTGTCAACTCTATACAATAATTTTTATGGAAAATACTAATAACCTTAATCGAGCAGCCGACAACATTCGCATCTTATCGGCAGCAATGGTAGAAAAAGCCAAATCGGGACACCCCGGTGGCGCAATGGGTGGTGCAGACTTTACCAATACACTCTATGCCAAGTACATAGTATATGACCCCGATGATGCCACTTGGATCAATCGCGACCGCTTTTTCCTCGACCCCGGCCATATGTCGCCTATGCTTTACAGCGTATTGGCATTCACAGGCAAGTTTACAATGGACGAACTCAAGAGTTTCCGTCAATGGGGCAGCGTAACCCCCGGACACCCTGAAGTAGATTTTGCCCGTGGTATCGAAAACACATCGGGTCCTCTCGGTCAAGGTCACACAATGGCTGTTGGTGCCGCCATTGCCGAACAATTCTTCACTACTCGTTATGGCAAATGGATGTCGCACAAGACTTATGCATTCATTTCGGACGGTGGTATCCAAGAAGAGATTTCGCAAGGTGCAGGTCGCTTGGCCGGTTATCTGCAACTCAACAACCTCATAATGTTCTACGATAGCAACAGCATTCAACTTTCGACATCGACCGACGCTGTAACAGCCGAGGACACTGCAGCCAAATATCGCGCTTGGAATTGGAACGTTATAGAGATAGACGGAACAGACGTGAAGGCTATATGCCAAGCCATCGAGGATGCACAGAAAGAAGAGAAACGCCCCACTCTCATCATAGGTCGCACTATTATGGGTAAAGGTTGTGTTACAGCCGACGGCAGCAACTTTGAAAACCAATGCTCGACACACGGACAGCCATTGAGCAAGTCGGGCGCATCATACGAAAAGACTATCGAAAACTTGGGTGGCGATGTTGAAAACCCCTTCACCATCTTCCCCGAAACTGCCGCCCTTTACGAAGCACGTCGCGAAGAGTTGCGTCGCATCGTAGCAGAGCGCAAGGCTCAACAAGCCGCTTGGGAAAAAGAGAACCCCGAACAAGCCGAAGAGTTAAGAAAATTCTTTGCCAACGAAGTACCCGATATCGACTACGGTGCTATTGAATTCAAGCCCAATATTGCTACTCGTACTGCATCAAGCAACGTATTATCGGTACTTGCCGAGCAATGCAAGAATATGGTAGTATCGTCAGCCGACCTCGCCAACAGCGACAAAACCGATGGCTTCTTGAAAAAAACTCACGCTTTCGCACCGGGCGACTTTTCAGGAGCATTCCTTCAAGCCGGTGTATCGGAGTTGACTATGGCTGCCGTTATCAACGGTATGTTACTACACGGTGGTATGCAAGCCGCTTGTGGTACATTCTTCGTATTCTCCGACTATATGAAGCCTGCCGTTCGTATGGCGGCACTTATGCAACTTCCTGCCAAGTATGTATGGACTCACGACGCATTCCGTGTGGGTGAAGACGGTCCTACACACGAGCCTGTTGAGCAAGAGGCTCAAATACGCTTGATGGAGCAACTCAAAAACCACAAAGGCCAAAACAGTATGCTCGTTCTGCGTCCTGCCGACAGCGCCGAAACTGCCGTAGCGTGGAAACTTGCAATGGAAAACAACACTACTCCCACTGCATTGATACTGTCAAGACAAGATATCAAAGATATTCCTGCTATGGGTACCGACCGTTATGCCGAGGCTTTGCAGAGCGTGAAGGGTGCTTACATTGTAGCCAAAGACGAGAACCCCGACATAGTATTGGTAGCCAATGGCTCGGAGGTATCGACCCTCTACGAAGCAGCGTTGTTACTCAAAGAGGAAGGCATCAAAACACAAATCGTTTCGGCTCCCTCTTTAGGACTCTATGCTCAACAACCTCAGGAGTACAAAGAAACCATTATACCTCAAGGCGTTCCTGTTTACGGACTCACTGCCGGTTTGCCCTCTACACTGTGGCCCATCATCGGTTGCGACAGAGGCTTGATACACGGTCTTGACCACTTCGGACATTCGGCACCCTACAAAGTACTCGATGAGAAATTAGGATTTACACCCCAATTAGTGGCCGAAGAGATTAAAAATTACCTCAAAAGATAATTTTATCACTATTTAGCCAATAGAAACCAATATACCTCTAAATTCATCCATTTGCTTATTAGAATGGTGAATTTAGAGGTTTTTTTTACAGAAAATAATAGTTTTTCCCTAATATATTTGCATAATTAAATTTAAAGCAATACCTTTGGTGCTTGAATTGGAGTATAGTACTTAATTTGCATTAACTAATAAACTAATTAATATTGTGATTATGAAAAAGATTTCTACAGTTGCAATGCTTTTAGCATTGTTTTTAGCTCCTGTTGCTATGGGTGCTACTACTGAAGAGCAAAAGACAGTGCCCGATGAGTCACAAGGTCTTTTGATTAACGGTTTCTGGGATAACTGGTTCATCTCTATCGATGGTGGTGCCAGCGTATTCTTCAGCCCCTGGGATGACAACCTTGAGTTTACAAAACGTATCGCTCCCAATGCCTCTTTGAACGTTGGTAAATGGTGGACTCCCGTTTTCGGTACAAGATTGGGTCTTGACTATATGTCAGGCAACTGCGCTACTATCTATTCTGACGCTATCGGCTACCAAAGCAATGGCTTGATCGATGGTTTCGACGACTTGTATCAACAACGTTTCCACGGTCTTCGTCCCCACGTTGATGGTATGGTTGACCTTATCAACTTGTTTGGTGGCTACAGCCCCACTCGCGTTTACTCACTCATCGTTTACGGTGGCTTGGGTTACGGTTACGGCTGGTCTGAAGGCGAGCCTATCAGCGATGGTTTTTGGAGTGTTGAATTGCGTGGTGGTTTGATCAACAGTTTCCACGTTAGCGACGCTATCGACATCAACGTTGAATTCAAATTGAGCAAATATGACAGCGGTTTTTGCGGCGAACGTCGTGGCGAAGGCGATGCTTACCAACCCTACCACAACCTCAATGCTTCGGCTAACGTAGGTATCGCTTACAATTTCCGTGAGCGTGGTTGGAAAGCCCCTGTTGTTCCCGTTTACGAGCCCATTATCCCCAAATATAGCGACGCTGAAGGCGATGCTCTCGTTCAAAGATTGCAAGATGCTAACAACCGCATCAAAGATCTCGAAAACGATCTCGCTGCTGCGAATGAGGCTTTGGCCAAAGCATTGGAAGATGCTGCCAACAAAGAGGAAGAGCCTGCTGTAACAGTTTACTACGCTATCAACAAATCGAACATCCGTTCAAGCGAAAGAGACATCGTGAAGGCTGTTGCTGACGCTATCAAGGCTACTCCCGACACTAAATATGTCATCACAGGTTACGCCGACAAACAAACAGGTACTGACGAAATCAACGCAAGATTGCGTGAAGAGCGTGCTCAATCTGTTTACAAATTGCTCGTAAAATATGGTGTTAACCCCGACCAACTTACTACAACTACCGACACTAAACCTCTCAACAAGTTCAACTACGTTCTTGACCGTGCTGCAACTATCAAAGTTGCTAAATAATAGCACTCGAGAGTTTACATAACAGCGACCTGCCTCGTATTGAGGCAGGTCGTTTTTTATTCGATACAGTACACAATTGAGCCATCCTTGTGCCGAAATCGATAGAATCAGGCACCTTTACACCGTCGCTTTGCACATTATTACAATCTATTTGCTATCTTCGCAAACGAGTCATCACATCGTACGATAAGCATATATGAAACACCTCTTTATTATAAACCCACACGCCGGCGTATGCTCACACGAAAAGCACATACGCAGAGCAATCGAAAGCCTTACAACCCCTATCGACTACACAATATACGTCAAGCAGCAACGAGGCGACAGCCGGCGCATCATCAAGGAGTTTGCAACAAAATACAACAACGAGGAAGTAAGAGTATATGCCTGTGGAGGCGACGGCACACTCAACGAGGTGGCTGCGGCAGTTGTAGGTTTAACAAACGTAGCATTCACAAGTTACGCCTGTGGCAGTGGCAACGACTACATCAAATACTATGGCAACACCCACCGATTCAGAAACATTGAGAGCCTTATAAACGGCACGCCTCACGCCATAGACATAATGAAGGTCAACGACACATACGCACTCAACGCCACACACTTCGGACTCGATTACAAAGTAGCCTGCACAATGCATCGCCTGCGTCGCAACATATTGGTAGGCCGACGACTATGCTACCCATCGGCCATTGCGTGGGTATTCCTAACCGGTATGACCGACAAATGCGAAGTATATGCCGACGGAAAGCGACTGAACGAAACCAACGAAATACTACTATGCACCATTGCCAACGGCCGATACGTCGGAGGCTCATACTGTTGCGCACCTCGCAGCAGCAACTGCGACGGTTGGCTCGAAGTATGCCTCGTTAAACCCGTAGGACTATTAAAGGTATTACAACTGATGAACACCTACAAAAAAGGCAACCACCTCGAAGACAAACGTTTTGAGAAATACATTCACTACTGTCGCGCCCAAAAGATTACAATAAAAGGAGGCGACACGTTTGGCATATCGCTCGATGGTGAGCCCACCAAAGGTCGCGAATTTAACGTCGAAATCATCCCCCAAGCAGTAAGATTCATCGTGCCACAGTAACACACAATACACCCTCAGGCCAACTGAGGAGTATGAACACACTGCCACCGTCTGGAAGACGGGTGCCGTAGGCTATGGATACCCCCCAACGAGCCGAGCGAAGCGACGGCGAAGTTGGGGGTAAATCGATACTACTGCGACTCTCGCCGGCGCTGTGGGTAGATTAGTGTGATAAGGTTACCTCCGGCGAGGGGTGTGGAGTGGCTTCCCGTCTTTGCAGACGGTAGCGCGTGGAGGTGGTGACGTTCCCCAAACTTCATTCGCCTAACGGCTCATTCGTTGGGGGTTATCCATACTCGGGCTTTCAGCCCTCGACACGTCTTACAGACGGTTTTCGGCTCGCAACGCAACGTCTCCGACGTTAACTAATGCTCATTACACCTCGCCTATGTCGGCAGAGGGAGACGTGAGCATCGCGTCTCTACGCCTTAAACCCTCTAACCTCTCAACTCTCTAAAATCCCTACTCGCGCTGTGAAAAATATTTAAGCACGCTTGATATTTCTCCCACGTAAATATGTATCTTTGCAATGCTTGCGCTACATATATGAAATACACTACTCTTATATCTTTTCTTGTGGCTGTGTTGTTACTTGCAGGCTGCTATAGCGACAACAAGTACATATCGCAACTCGATGCCGCCGAGGGG
>JAFXIZ010000044.1 GCA_017532725.1 Bacteroidaceae bacterium | reverse complement strand
TACAAAGAACACTTAAACAACCTTAACATAGTATGAAAAAAGGTTTTATGTGTTGCCAATAGGGTTGTCCTCTCCGACAACCCTATTTTTTCGTGCGAAAAACTTATTTGTAAAAGGAGGAGTAATGCCCACTTTGACTAACGCCCATATTGCTCACGCTCGGTATAGCCTTGTGCAAGCACGGCTCTACGCTCGCTCAATCGCAATAGTGGCTACGCCCTAGATAACTACGCTCGGGATAAAAAATAAGTAAACTTATTTTGTTCTCCCCTCGCTTATCGCACTTTGGCTGAATGCCCAAGATAACTACGCTCGGGATAAAAAATAAGTAAACTTATTTTGTTCTCCCCTCGCTTATCGTTATCTTTGCCATAGAAAATTTGAAACTATGAAGATTGGAATTATTGTAGCAATGCAGGATGAATTGGCTTGCGTAGAGGATATGCTTGCCAACAAGACTGTAAATGTTGCCGAGAGTGGCAGTCAATATATCATAGGCGATGCCGGCAAACACAGTATCGTTCTATCACAATGTGGCATTGGCAAGGTTAATGCCGCGGTGCGTACATACGAATTGATTTCGCTCTATGCACCCGATATTATCATCAATACCGGCGTAGCCGGAGGTATCGACACCGAAACACGCGTTATGGATATGGTGGTAGGTCGAGAGGTTGTTTATCACGATGTATGGTGCGGCGAGGGCAACGAGTATGGTCAGGTGCAAGGATTGCCCGACCGTTTTGCTGCCGATGCCGACCTGCTGAACAAGGTACTGACTGCCAACGCCGGAAAGCGCGTATATGGAGGTCTGATATGCAGTGGCGACAAATTCATAACCGACCGCAATGAATTGAACGAAATAAAGAGCCGTTTCCCCGACGGTATGGCGTGCGATATGGAGAGTGGTGCCATTGCACAAGTGTGCCATATATGCCACAAGCCCTTCATTTCGATGCGCATCATCAGCGACACACCGGGTGTAGATAGCCACTGGGAACAATATACCGACTTCTGGAAGGCTGCTCCTCAACAATCATTTGCCATACTACGCAACACAATAGAAAATCTATAACACACTATATATGAAAAAGATACCAAGTTTCAGCATCGACCACCTCAACTTATTGAGAGGTATATATGTTTCGCGCAAAGATTATATGGGCGACCAAGTGGTAACAACATTCGATATCCGTATGAAAGAGCCCAATCGCGAGCCGGCCTTGGGTTACGGTGCATTGCACACTATCGAACACTTGGCTGCCACCTATCTGCGCAACCACCCTGTATGGGGCGAGAAGATTGTATTTTGGGGGCCTATGGGTTGCTGCACAGGCAATTACTTCCTGATGCAAGGCGACCTCGACAGCAGCGATATCGTAGAGTTGATGCGCGAAACATTCCGTTTTATTCGTGACTTTGAAGGCGATGTTCCCGGACAAGCAGCACGCGACTGTGGCAACTATTTGCTGCACGACCTGCCTATGGCTCGCTGGGAAGCCGACAAATACTTGCGCGAGGTGCTTGATGTGATAGAGGAGAAGAATCTCGTATATCCCACCTTGTAAGCACCCCAACAACGGTTTCTCGACATCATACCACAGCACACTCAACCCTCACGAACTTTTATTTGTTGTAATATTATAGCAGAAAAAATCTGCCCCTATATGGGTATTAGTATTAACATCAAATAAAGGTAACGTGATTATGAAACAATTATTGAAATGTGCAGTAGTAGCCTTGATGTGCGTCGTGGCAAACAGTGCCTACGCCAAGTTACCCACACTGACAAGTCGCGTATTTGAACGTGGCGATCACACCATAGGTGCTTTGGTTGGTTACGGAGATGGGTTCAGCCAAAAACTATCATTCGACCATTGCGTAATAGACAGTTGGTTTGGCAATCGAGGCTCTATGGGCATAGGAGCATCATTGGGCAATTGTATAGACAAGCATTGGGACAGGCTCTCCCTTGAGATAACTGCCAGCCTGCACTACCAAATGGCCAATAACCTCGACACTTATATAAGCGTAGGTGCCGGTGGTGGATATAAATGGTACGAAAAGCACTATGGCAACGATAAGGGCTTTTTCTCGTGGAGTACCAATGCCGGTATTCGCTGGTACTTGTCGCGCGCCATTGCCCTCAACGTCGAGGCCGGATACACCTTTGGCAGTTATATATTGGCAGGTGTCAACTTTCGATTCTGACCATCCGATTATAAAAAGAAACTGTATCGTAAAGACATTGCGATACAGTTTCTTTTTTATGACAAAAAATATGATGTTTCATCTACATCGGATCAACATCGTAGTATAGCGTCAACGCTTTGAAACGGTCGTCGGCAAGACTGCGCTCATATATCTGACGCAGAAGGTCTTTCACTTGTGCCATCGAAGCCGACACCTCGACCTTGAGCATTATCTTGCGGATGTAGAGCGATTGTATGCGAGCAACAGGTGGATTATCGGGGCCTAACACCCTCTCGCCAAACACCTTGCGCAATATCGTAGCATACTGCTGCGACAAGGTGTCGAGTACGGCCTCATCACGATGCTTCAGGTAGATGTATATAAGCCGTGTGAAGGGTGGATAGCCAAACGCTTCGCGTTGCGACAGTTGCTCATTATACATTCCCACATAATCGTGACGGATTACTTGCGATATAACAGGCGTTTCGGGCTGCGATGTTTGCAAGAATACAATGCCTCGACTCTTGCCCCTACCCGACCTGCCGGCCACTTGCGCCATCATCTGGAAGGCTCGCTCGTGCGCACGAAAATCGGGGAACGACAACATAGTATCGGCACTGAGAATACCTACAACACTCACACGGTCGAAGTCCAACCCCTTGGTTACCATCTGCGTACCTATGAGTATCTTGCTCTTGCCCTCGGCAAAGTTGTCGATAATCTCTTGATAAGCATTGCGCGAACGGGTTGTATCCAAATCCATACGTGCCAACGGGGTGTCGGGGAAGATGCTCTCTACATCCTCCTCAATGCGTTCGGTACCAAAGCCACGCACCTCGATGGTAGGTTGCAAACAGGCGGGACACATACGAGGCACTTCGCACGAATAGCCACAATAGTGACACACCAACCGATTGTCGCGCTTGTGATAAGTAAGACTCACATCGCATTGGGTGCATTTGGGTATCCAAGCACACTCGCGACACTCCACCATAGGAGCAAAACCTCGACGATTTTGGAATAGGATAATCTGTTCTTCGCGCTCAAGAGCCTTATGCACCTCTTGAACAAGAGGCTCGGAAAAGTTGCCACGCGCAAGTTTTTTGCGACGTTGCTCGCGCATATCGATGGTGCGCACCTCGGGCAACGGGTTGTTGGAGTATCGAGTAAGCAACTCTACCAACCCATACTTGCCACACTGCGCATTGTAGTAACTCTCTATAGCCGGTGTGGCCGAGCCTAACAATACCCTTGCATCGTACATCTGCGCCAGCACAATGGCAGCATTGCGAGCGTGATAGCGTGGTGCAGGGTCATACTGCTTGTAACTCGTTTCGTGTTCCTCATCGACAATAACCAACCCCAGATTGTGGAAAGGAAGGAATATCGACGAGCGCACACCCAATATCACTTTAGGCTCACGGTCGGTCAGTAACTTTTGCCATATCTCCACGCGCTCATTATCGGAAAAACGCGAGTGATAGATAAGCAACTTGTCGCCAAATACACGCTGTAAACGATCGGTGAGTTGTGTGGTGAGGGCTATTTCGGGTACAAGATACAACACTTGTCGCCCTTGTTTCAGAGCATTGTCTATCAGATGGGTGTATATTTCGGTTTTGCCACTCGACGTAACACCGTGCAACAACGTAACCGACTTGTCGCGCATAGCCGAGCATATCTCATTCAACGCTCTCGACTGCTCACTGCTCAGTGTGGGCAAGTCGGCGCAATGCCGCATAACCTTGGCAAACCTACTTATCTCGCGCTTGTAGGTGAGCATAACACCTTTGTTCACAACACCTGCCAATACGGCTGCCGAAACACCGGCACGCTCCAACAAGGCTGTACGCGAAACCTCGGCGTAATTGCCCGGCTGCATAAAATGAGAAAGTTCGAGATACGACAACAGCAACGTTTCTTGTTGCTTGGAGCGTTTAACCAATTCAAACGCATTGCGCAAGGCCTCTTGGTTGCCCGGCTCGAACGATAGCCGTATGCACACCTCGGTTTTGGGCTTATAATTGGCTCGTATTCTTTCCGATACAAATATCGCCTCTCGCTCAACCAATCGGCGTAGTACCGGCAGTGTATTGCGCAGACCGGTAAGTTTCTCCAACTCGTGAACAGTGAGCCGACCTTGTTCCGACAATACTTGCATCAATACAGCCTCACGCTCCGACAGAGGCTCCTCGGCACTCTCTTCGTAATCGCTGTTGACCGAGAGTGACGTTTCGCTCTCAAGTTTCAGCCCCGAGGGCAATGCGGCCTTATACACATCGCCTACCGAACAAAGATAATATTCGGCAATCCACTCCCAAAACTTCAGTTGGGGTCGCAATACTATAGGCTCATCATCGAGCAACGTGGCAATCTCCTTCACCTCATATCCTTGAGGCTCGGTATCGTGCAATGCCACAACTATAGCCGTATAGAATTTTGATCGTCCAAACGACACAACCACCCTATGCCCTTGTCGCAAACGACCTTGCATATCGGCAGGTATCCGATAGGTAAAGTATCGGTACAGTGGCAATGGCAATATTACATCGGCAAATCGTGTCATATATAGTAGGCTATCATTGGTGTAACGTGCAACAAAAGTAACAATAATTTGGCGCAAGTACAAGTCCTTATACAAAAACAAGTATCGGCTTATCACAACCGCGATAAGCCGACACTGTGTCATAGTTACTTATCAGAAAATGTATTATTCTTTCTCCTTAATCCAGCCCATACGATAGGCACAAAGCAACTTTTTCAAATCGTTTATTTGACCTATCAACTCGGCACCTATATCGGTATCGCGCACACGCATACGGTTGCTGGTAAATTCCAATACAAAACGGTTCGATATAATATCCACACCCTCTTCAATAGCCTTCTGTGTCGATTGGAACGGCTCGTGTTGTACCAACTGCAAGCCTCGAGAGTGGTAAATAAGTGTGTAGCCGGCAATACCGGTTTCCGACTGATAGGCCTTTGAGAAGCCTCCATCAATCACCAACAATTTACCTCCGGCCTTAACAGGCTCTTCGCCCTTCGCCACCTTAACAGGAACGTGGCCGTTGATGATATGGGCGTGAGGGCCTTCAAGGCCAAACTCCTTCAGCACCTTCACACATATATCATACTCATTACGCAGGGTGTAGTAATGACCTTTTTTCTCCTTTTTCAGTTCCTTATCGGCAATAAAATATTTCTCGAAGTTGGTCATCTTATCTTTGTCGAAGAAGGGTGAGTGCGGGCCACACCACAAGTACCACATATAATCGACATCGCGTTGATGATTTTCATTGGTAGGATCGCCATAATATGCGGCACGCACCACAGCATCAACCTTATCAAACAACTCCTTGCCACAATACTCCTCATCGTGTACACGCACCTTCATAAACGAGCCATCTTCGTTGAGTGGCATCGAGGCATGGAACATCAGGTTGGAGTTGCGCACCAAATAGAGGCTGCCCTTGGCATAGAGCCAACGCATATGCTTGCGCATCTTGTCGCTATTGACAAACGAATGGCGCAACTTGCGCATAACTTTCAACTCCTCATCGGTAAGTTTATAAGGATCGGCAGGGTCGATTGTGGGCAGATTCTTATCGCGCAACTCTTGCACATTACCCTTCATCACAATGGTACCATCCTCATAGTTTATTTGGTGCAACAACTTACGCTCTTCCATTTCATACTCGGGATGGCGATCGATGATATGACCCTCAATCTTAAACTGCATAATAGCAATAGCCTTTTGCATCTTGGCCAACAAGCGATTGGTCTTGTCACTGTGAGCCATTGCAGTGGCAGTGGGCATAAACATCTCGCACTCATCATCGCCATACACATCCATTGCAAACGTAGCCAACGGCAACAGATTGATACCGTATCCATCCTCGATAGTGAGCAAGTTACCATAACGCAAAGCCATACGCAATACGTTGGCAATACAAGCCTCATTACCACAGGCAGCACCCATCCACAATATGTCGTGATTACCCCACTGTACGTCTATATCGTGATATTTAAGAAGGGTATCGAGGATAATGTGCGCTCCGGGGCCTCTATCGAATATATCGCCGACAATGTGCAACGAGTCGATGGTAAGACGCTGTATCAACTCGCACAAGGCAATGATAAAGTGGTCGGCACGACCTATCTCTATAATAGTAGATATAATTACATTGACATACTCCTGCTTGGGCTCGGATAAAGACTCGTGCAGCAACTCCTGCATAATGTAGGCAAATGCCGGTGGTAGAGCCTTCGACACCTTCGAGCGTGTATATTTAGATGATACCGTACGCGCCACGCGTATAAGTTGGTGCAGCGTGATGCCATACCAATCTTCAATATCGCACTCGGTAGCCCTTACCAATTTCAGTTTCTCCTCAGGATAGTAGATGAGAGTACACAACTCTTTCTTTTCACTTGCACGCAAGGTCTGCCCGAATATTTCGTCAACCTTGCGACTTACCGAGCCGGAGGCATTCTTCAGAACGTGTTGAAATGCCTCATACTCACCGTGAATATCGGTGAGGAAGTGTTCTGTTCCCTTGGGCAAGTCAAGAATGGCCTCAAGGTTGATAATCTCGGTACACGCTTCGGCTACTGTTGGAAATTTTTTCGACAACAGAGTAAGGTAACGCAGGTCTTTTTGAGTCTCGTTACGCATCATCTCGTCTGCTTTGGTCATCATAGTATTATAATTATGCTCTCGGCTATTGTGTGTTTGTTCGATAGCAAAGTTAGGCATTTATCCGTAAAAAGCAACTTGCCAAGTATATTTATTTCAAAAAGCCTCGCCTCAAGTGCCTTTTTCCAACAAAAATCACACTCTTTCACAACATTCCAATTACTATGGGAGACGTATCGCGAAAGAAAATCGAGCCAACTTGTTTTCTTTTCTCTTACCTTTCGCTATCTTTGCACATAGATATATAAGATATAACAAATGAGAAGAGAAGATTTTGAAATAATGGCACCTGTGGGTTGCTACGAATCGTTGCAAGCAGCCATTCAAAGTGGTGCAAATTCGATATATTTCGGTATAGAAGGATTGAATATGCGCGCACGCTCGTCGGTTAATTTTACTATCGACGACTTGCATAACATAGCCCAAATATGTAATGAGAACGGGCTGAAAAGTTATCTTACCGTCAACACCATTATCTACGACAACGATATGGAGTTGATGCGAAAGATTGTCGATGCAGCGCGCGATGCCGGCATATCGGCTATTATAGCAAGCGATGTGGCTGCTATGACCTATGCTCGCAGTGTGGGAGTAGAAGTACACCTATCGACACAACTCAACATATCGAACGTCGAAGCCCTTCGCTTCTATGCTCAATTTGCCGATGTGGTAGTATTGGCTCGCGAACTTAATATGGATCAAGTGGCCCACATATATCGCGCTATACAGGAAGAGAATATCGTAGGCCCTGCCGGCAAGCCTATTCGTATCGAGATGTTTTGCCACGGAGCCTTGTGTATGGCCGTATCGGGCAAGTGCTATCTGAGCCTGCACCAGATGAATCATTCGGCCAATCGTGGTGGCTGTATGCAGATATGCCGTCGCTCATACGACGTGACCGATCGCGAGACAGGCGAAGAACTCACTGTCGAGAATCAATACATTATGTCGCCCAAAGACCTCAAGACAATACACTTCCTCAACAAACTCATCGAGTCGGGCGTAAGAGTCTTTAAGATTGAAGGTCGCGCAAGAGGCCCCGAATATGTGAGTCGTGTGGTTTCGTGCTACAGCGAGGCTATAGATGCCTATCTGAACGACTCCTTTACCGACGAACGCATCGACGAGTGGAACAATCGCCTCGCCACTGTATTCAATCGTGGTTTCTGGAATGGTTACTACTTGGGACAACGACTTGGCGAATGGTCGAAAAACTATGGCTCATCGGCGACAAAACGCAAAGAGTATATTGGTAAAGGCATCAAATACTTCTCGAACTTGGGTGTTGCCGAGTTCCTTTTAGAGAGTGGCGAACTGTCGGTAGGCGATGAAATACTTATCACAGGCCCCACCACAGGAGCAATTTTTGTAACTATCGAGGAGATACGCGTAGCACTCAAGCCGGTAGAAAAAGCCGTAAAGGGTCAACACTTCTCTATCAAGATAGAACAAAAGATACGCCCTTCGGACAAGTTGTACAAGTGGGTGGACACCAATCGAAAGGAATAATACAATAAACAGCCGATTATGAGAAAGCGATATATAACATTCATACTGATAGGCTTATGCGCCTTGTGGGGTAATGCGCAATCATTGTACAACACCGATGCGGCATCCGACTTCAACAAGGGACATATTATGTATCTCAATGGCAACTACACCGGTTGCTTGGATATTATGCAATCGCTGTTGCAACGCGATGATGCCTCACAATATAAGGAGGAAGCAGCCTTTTTTGTGGCAATGTCGCAAGCCCGTCGTAGCAGCGACCGTACCGAGATTGTACTGAATAGTTATCTACAGCAATATCCCTTTACCATACATCGACACGAGATACTGTTGGCTCTCGGCAACTACTACTTCCACACCGGTAATTATGCCAAGGCTCTCGATTGTTATCTCAAACTCGATATAGACAATGTAAATACAAGTGAGCGAAAAGACTTGTATTACCACATAGCATTCTGCCACATCAAGGCAAACAACGAGGGAAAGGCACTGCCATTATTAAAGTCGCTGGCTCAAAACTCGCCCAAGCATCGCGATGAGGCACGCTACTACGAAGGTTACATCTACTACAAGAACAACGACTACAGCAATGCGGCTCGCAGCCTATCGATGGTGCAAACAAGTTCGGACTTCGGATACGAAGCGCAATACCTGCTTGCCAACATCGATTTCCTCAAGAACGACTACGCCCAAGCCATAGCGCGAAGCGAACAACTGCTCGACGACAGCCCCTCCCCCTCACACGCAGCCGAGTTAAACCGTATCTTGGGCGAAAGCCACTACCAATTGGGCAACGACACACGCGCCGATGAACACTTTACACAATACCTACATTCGGCCGAGAAGCCCTCACGCAACACGTTGTATATGGCCGGTATAATAGCATATCGCAACAGCAATCATTCACACGCCATAGAATTATTGAGTCAGGCAGCCGACACAACCGATGCCATAGGCCAAAATGCCTATCTGCATTTAGGACTATCATACCTGCAACAACAGGATATCACAAAGGCAACTCAAGCCTTCGAGCAAGCGGCATACACACATTTTGATGAAACTACGCGCGAAATAGCGTTATACAATCAGGCATTATGCTGCTACGAGAGCAACTTTTCGATGTTCGACAGCACCATAACGCTCTTTGAAAAATTCCTCAAGCAATATCCCAAGTCGGTATATGCCGATGACGTCAACACGCGCCTATCCGACCTATACATCAATTCACGCAACTATAAAAAGGCATTAGACTATATCGAGCGCATACAGAAACCTTCGCGCGAGATACTGCAACAAAAGCAACAAGTGTTGTACCTGATAGGAACAGAGGAGTTTGCCAACAACAGCATAGGTCAGGCCGGCGAAAGATTCTCGCAAGCCATAAAGGTAGGCAATTACGCTCCCGAATATAGGGCAAGGTCGATATATTGGTTGGGAGAATGTTGCTATCGCAACAAAGCATACAAAGAGGCGCTTAGGTGCTACAACCAATTCCTTACCATACCCATAACCACCGAACAGGATATTATAGCCCTTGCACATTACAATGCGGCATACTGCCATTTTGAAATGCAAGATTACAACGAGGCTCTCACAGCCTTCGAATTATTTACCCAACAACCCGGTATAAGTAATCCTCTACTTACCGATGCCAACAATCGCATAGGCGACTGCTACTTCAATGCCAAGGAATATAACATTGCTTACAAATACTACGAAAAGGCTGCCGATATGCGCTTGGCAGGTAGTGATTATGCAATACTACAACAGGCTGTAATACAAGGTGTTAATAAGAAGAACAGCAAGAAGGTAAAACTCCTGAAGCGACTTGTCACCGACTATCCCCAATCGGAATATGGCGAGGAGGCTTACAACGAAATGGGAGAAACCTATATTACGATGAACAAGCGCAGGGATGCCATAAAGACATACAAGAAACTGATGGAGTTATATCCCGAAGGTGCATCTACACGCAAGGCAATGCTGCAATTAGGGTCGCTATACTATAATCAGAAGGATATAGAGAACTCGATAGAGACATATTAATCGCTCATTACGCAACACCCCTCGAGCGACGAGGCAAGGATAGCCGCCGAAGACCTCAAATCGATTTATATCGAGATAAATCGCATCAACGAACTGTCGGCTTTTATGCAACAATATGGTGTCAAATATGAGAAAAACGAGTTGGACTCGCTCTCATACTTGGCTGCCGAACACAGTTATACCAAACAGAACGATATCAGCCCTCTCAAAGAATATGTCGCACAATACCCCGATGGCAACTATGCTGCCGATGCATACTTCCACTTGGGCAATGTAGCCGATGCGCAACAAGACGAGAATCAGGCACTTACTTATTATCAGAAATCATTGGAGAGCAACCCCGACAGTGAGTATGCCGAGAGTGCGCTCACACGTTGCAGCAGCATCCTATACGAAAAGCAAGATTATGCACAAGCCGTTAAGGAATATGCACACCTTGAAGCCATTGCATCGACACCCGACACCCGACAATCGGCTCGTATGGGTACTATGCGATGCTACCTGCAACTGCAACAATACAACGAGGCTGCCGAAACGGCCAATCGCTTGTTGAACAACAGTAATCTCTCACCCGAAATAAAACAAGAAGTTCTATACACACGCGCTACAGCCTACACAGCACTGCAAGAATACGACAAGGCGTATGACGACTATGCAGCCCTTGCCGTCGATACTCGAAGCATATACGGTGCAGAGAGTGCCTTCAGAGTAGCCGAACATCTTTACCACAATAATCAAACAGCAAAAGCCGAAGAAGCAGCCAACGCATTTATCGAAAAAGGCACAACACACGCCTATTGGTTGGCTCGCAACTTTATATTGCTGTCGGATATATACACCCAACAGGAAGACTATTTCACTGCAAAACAATATCTCCTTCAATTGAAAGAAAACTATCCGGGCAGTAACGACGACATTGCCACACTCATCGAGGAGAGATTACAGAGAATTGCAACCCAACAAGAACAAGCAGATTAAAACCCAATGAAAAAAATCATAACACTCATCATCGTATCGCTGCTGTCGATTTCTCTCTCGTATGCACAAGAGAGCGATACGCTGCAACGCGAGGTTACCATTACCAAGGAGTTTACCCCCACTGTGCGTGATGCCGAGAAAATCAACACGCTGCCTTCCATTGCTACACCCACCTTCAACACTCGGTCGGTCAACTACTGTTATGATGCAACCTCAACAGCAGTACCCACAACAGCAACCAACGTAAATATTCCTTACCTACCCAAGTACGAAACAGGTGCTAAACGACATCGTGGATACCTCGACTTGGGATTGGGCACATACCTATCGATGTTTGCCAATGCAGGTTATCACATACTCGATACACCTCACGACCAACTGAACATAAAAGCGCAATTCTCATCGCTCAATTGGGACATCCCTGTCAACAGCCATTCGAGTATGGTTTCGGATGACGATGTCACACACCAAACATTCTACGATGCACGAGCCGGATTGCGCTATACTCACACTTTCGACAACGATATATCGGTATCGCTGCAAGGTGCTTATCGCTACATCAACTTCAATTATTATGGTGTAGCCGGCAATGCCTTAAAAACAACAACACACCCATTCAATACGGTAAACAACTTCTATGGCGAGGTTCGTGTAGATAACAAAGAGGCACAACACTATGACTACGAACATTGGTATCTAACAGCCGGTTACAGCCTATACAACAACAGCCGAGGTGCATACACCGACAATATGAGCAATGAGCACCACGCCTACGCCAAGAGTGCATACGACTATATGCTCGATGAGTTTTGGAGTATAGGTGGCGAGGTTAACCTCGACTATCTGCAATACAACGGGTTGCTCAACAAGAGTACACAGAATATCTTTATGGCTCGGCTCATTCCCAACATCACATATCGAAAGAACCGACTATACTTCCGAGCCGGGTTCAAGACCGATATCTCGGTAAACGACGGTACGGTTTTCAGGTTTGCCCCCGACATACACTTCAATTGGGAGTTTGTTGAAAATTACTTTTTACACGCCGATATAGACGGAGGCAAGCAGTTGCATACTTGGAACGATATGTCGCAATACTGCTTATACTTCGATCCCTCGTTAAGAGTACCTTCGACCTATTCGCCCTTCGATGCACAATTGGGTTTCCGATTCCGTTTCATCCCCGAATTGTACCTATCGGCTTATGCCGGATATGAGGTTGCGACCTCAGCGTTGTTCCAATCGGCAGCCCTCTCGACACAGGCAATTGCTTGGCAAGGTTTAGAGGCATCGTGCTTCAAGGCCGGCGCGCGCATCAATGCCGACATATTGCAATATGTTACCATATCGCTCGAGGCAATATACCGTCATTGGACACACGACGGTGCAGTCATTTCATACAACCGTCCTCGCTGGGAAGGTAATGCCAATGTTGCCATCCATCCCCACAAGCAGTTTGACATCGAGTTGGGATATAATATGCAACTCGGTCGCGACTTTGGTGCAACGTATGGCACACTCAATGATATACACAACCTTCAGGCTATGGTTACATACCATCCTGCCCAATGGCTATCGGTATTTGTACAGGGTAATAACTTGATTAACTGCAAGTACGACTATTACTACGGAATGCCTGCACCTCGCATACAGGCTATGGTAGGTGCCGAGTTGAAGTTCTAAATCACAACTCCTTGCGCAAGCGAGCCACAGGTATGCCCAACTGTTCACGATACTTGGCAACCGTGCGACGCGCTATGGGATAGCCCTTTTGATGTAACAGTTCGCACAGACGGTCGTCGGAATATGGCGCACTCTTATCCTCTTGGGCGACACACTCCTGAAGGATATGTTTGATTTCGCGCGTCGATACCTCATCGCCTTCGTTATTCTGTATGCCCTCCGAGAAGAAATGCTTGAGCGAATAGATGCCGAATGGCGTCTGCACATACTTGGTGCTGGTGGCACGCGAAATGGTGGAGATGTCATAACCTGTCCTCTCGGCAACATCACGCAGTACCATAGGACGCAAGTCGCTCTCGATACCGGTAAAGAAGAAGTCCTTTTGCAACTCTACTATCGCAGTAATCGTATCGAGCAATGTTTTGCGACGTTGCTGTACGGCGTTGACAAACCATTGTGCGGCATCCAACTTCTGCTTGACAAATAGCAGCGCATCACGCCGCTCGCGTGTACGATTTTGCTTATTGGCATTGTAGTCCTCAAACATTTCGCGATACTGACGGCTTACTGTAAGAGTAGGAATGTTTCCACTTATAAAATTTATAACCAAACTACCATCCTGTTCATACACCTCAAAGTCGGGCGTAATCTGCTCGGATGGCGAGTAATCTTCGCTCCAAGCACTACCGGGCTTGGGATTGAGGTTGCTTATCTCGTGTATGGCAGCACGCAAATCATCTTCGCTGATTTCCAACGCCTTGACTATCTTGTCATAGTGTTTCTTACTGAAGGCATCGAACATCTCGTTGACAATACGGAATGCCAACATATTGGACGGTGTACCACTGCGACGCTCAAGTTGCAACAACAGGCACTCTTGCAGGGTCGATGCTCCTACACCGGCAGGCTCAAAGTCTTGTATTATCTGCAATATATCGGCTATTTCGGCCGTAGATACATCAAGACCTATCTGGAAAATCAGGTCATCGGATATAGCATCGAGGGGTCGTTGCAAGTATCCATTATCATCGATATTGCCTATGATGTACTCGGCAATGTGACAATCCCTCTCGCTTAACTTGCGCACAGCAAGTTGCTCCATCAGAAACTCGTGAAACGTAGAGCCTCCACCTACAGGAGTATATTCGGTGCGCTCCTCCTGTGAGTAGCCACCACTGCCAAAGCGATAATCGGGAATATCATCCTCCGATGAGTAATCGCCCAACGACAACTGCTCGGCACTCTCGGTGGGTTGACCATCTTCGTTAAGATTGATATTTGCCGTATCATCGGCTACACCATCAACAGCCTCATCAAGAGCCGGATTTTCAACTAATTCCTGCTTGATGCGCTCCTCCATTTCAGGCTCATTAAGTTCCAATAATCGCATAAGTTGTATCTGCTGAGGAGACAACTTTTGTTGCAATTTTTGTTCTTGTTGTAATGTTTGTCGAGCCATAATATGTATGTGATGATGGGTTGTTATTTTCGGTGTGTATCTACAAGGGCAAAATCGAGTTGTTTCTTTTCAAGATTGGCATTGGCTATACATACACGCACAGCATCGCCCAAGCGATATATGCGATGGGTACGACGACCTACAAGGCAATAATTCTTCTCATCCAACTCATAGTAGTCATCGTCAAGATCGCGAATGGGCACCAATCCCTCGCACTTGTTTTCGTTTATCTCTACATACAAGCCCCACTCGGTAACACCCGATATCACGCCGTCGTACTCCTCGCCAAGACGGTCGCTGAGAAACTCCACTTGCTTATATTTGATAGAGGCACGCTCGGCATTGGCAGCAAGTTGCTCCATCTGCGACGAGTGCTTGCACTTCGACTCGATAGATTGCTCTACTGCACTGCGACCTCCATTCAAGTAACGGTCGAGCAAGCGATGTACCATCATATCAGGATAACGGCGTATGGGCGATGTAAAGTGAGTGTAATACTCAAATCCGAGTCCGTAGTGACCTATGTTCTCGGTTGTATATATAGCCTTGGCCATCGAGCGTATGGCTACGGTCGAAATAAGATTCTCCTCGGGACGACCCTTTATCTCCTGCAACAATCGATTGATACTCTTTGACAAATCCTTGGTATTGCTGCGCAATCGGGTACGATAACCAAAACGCGTAATAAACACCGACAGGTCATTAATCTTTGAGGGGTCGGGTTGGTCGTGAATACGATAAACAAAGGTCTTGGCCTTCTTGCCTGTGGGTGTGGCACCTACGGTTGTGGCAACAGTTTGGTTGGCAAGCAGCATAAACTCCTCGATAAGTTTATTAGCCTCTTTCGACTCCTTGAAATATACGCTCACGGGGCGACCCTCCTCGTCTATTTCAAATCGCACCTCTTGACGGTCGAAACTGATAGAGCCATTCTCAAAGCGTCGCTCACGCAATTTTTGCGCCAAAGTATTCAGTACCAGGATTTCATCTTTGTAATCGCCATCGGCACCTTCAATAATGGCTTGAGCCTCTTCGTAGGCATATCGACGGTCGGAGCGAATTACAGTACGGGCTATATGCGAACGCTTGATGCAGGCATTATCATCCAACTCAAAGATACACGAGAAAGCCAATTTATCCTCATCGGGTCGCAACGAGCAGATGTAGTTGCACAAACGCTCGGGCAACATAGGTACTGTGCGATCTACCAAATATACCGATGTGGCACGTTTCTCGGCCTCCTTATCAATGATACTGCCGGGCTGTACATAGTGTGTGACATCGGCAATATGCACACCTACCTCCCACAATCCCGACGGTAACTTGCGAATAGACAATGCATCATCAAAGTCTTTGGCATCGTGGGGGTCGATGGTAAATGTTGTGACCGAACGAAAATCTTCGCGTCGGGCTATCTCATCCTCGGGTATTACATCCGATATTTTATCGGCGGCCTTCTCGACAGCCTCGGGGTAACGATACGGCAAGCCAAATTCGGCAAGTATGGCGTGCATTTCAGCATCGTTGTTTCCTACCTCTCCCAGCACATCGACCACCTCGCCAATAGGATTCTTGGAATGTTCGGGCCACTCGGTTATACGCACAACGGCCTTTTCGCCATCTTTTGCACCACGCAACTTATTCTTGGGAATAAATATATCGTTGGCAAGTGTCTTGCTATCGGTAATGAGGAATGCATATTGACGCTCGACGTTAAGCACACCTACAAATGTGCGATCGGCACGCTCAATGATTTGTGTCACTTCGGCTTCGGGCTCGGCGTGACGACGGCGAGCAAATACATAAACTTCGACCTTATCACCATCAAGAGCGCGCATAGAGTTACGCTCGGCAACAAAAATCTCCTCACCTTCATCGGTTACAACTTGATTCTTGCCATTGCTGCGACGCTCGAAAACGCCGGTCACTCGGGTGCCTCTATCCTTTTTCTTAAAACGTCCGGGGGTGGTTTCTATAAGAAAATCTTGTTGAGCCATAGTTGCCAATACCTCATACACCTTCTGCTTCTGCGCAGCAAGTCTTAACCCCAAGAGTTGGGCAACCTGCTTATAATTGTATTGCTTATTGGGCTCGGCATTGAATATTGCTACAACTTGGTGCATCAATTCGTTGATACCCATACGGTTGGCTGATTTGTTTTTCTTTCCGGACATATCTGTTATATATTTTCGACCGTCAACATTGTCGGTCACAGTACAAAGTAAGTGAATTTTTTGTTAAGCAGTGCGATAATTAATATTTTATAATAAAAGAATGTTTCCCAATACCACACTCACGACCAAAGTTTATACTATCTCGGCTATTATAATAGACAAAGGGAGATTGTTGAAAAAAACAACCTCCCTTTGTTCATATTGTGATTGGTTTTATGCGTCGATATTGGCGTATGTAGCGTTTTCCTCGATAAAATCGCGACGAGGAGCAACCTCCTCACCCATAAGCATCGAGAATATACGGTCGGCTTCGGCAGCGTTTTCGATATTCACTTGCTTGAGTATGCGATTTTCGGGGTCCATAGTTGTTTCCCACAATTGCTCGGGGTTCATCTCACCAAGACCTTTGTAGCGTTGTATCTCGATGTTTTCCTCTTTACCCTCACCATAGTTAACTATGAATTGGTCACGTTGAATATCGGTCCAGCAATACTCCTCAACCTTGCCACGTTTGCTCTTACACTTGTATAGAGGAGGTGTGGCAAGATATAGATAACCTTGCTCGATGATAGGACGCATACGACGGAAGAAGAATGTCATCAACAGTGTTGCAATGTGGGCACCATCGACGTCGGCATCGGTCATAATAATAATCTTGTGATAACGCAACTTGTCGATATTGGCGGCCTTGCTATCATCTTCGGTACCTATTGTAACACCAAGAGCCTTGAACATATTGCTGATTTCTTGGTTTTCAAATACCTTATGGTCCATAGCCTTCTCGACATTCAATATCTTACCACGCAAAGGCAGGATTGCTTGGAAAAGACGGTTACGGCCTTGTTTTGCCGAGCCACCTGCCGAGTCTCCCTCGACAATGAATATCTCACACTCCTCGGCGTTGCGAGATGAACAGTCGGCAAGTTTACCGGGCAATCCACCACCCGATAGGGGTGTCTTGCGTTGTATCTTCTCGCGGGCTGCACGAGCAGCGTGACGGGCTTGCGCCGCAAGGATTACCTTGTCAACAATAGTCTTGGCTTGCTTGGGATGCTCCTCGAGATATTGCGAGAGGGCTTCGTTGATGGCTTGCTGTACAGCACCGGCTACCTCACTGTTACCCAACTTGGTCTTGGTCTGACCCTCAAATTGAGGCTCCATAACCTTCACCGAGATAACGGCTGTAAGACCCTCACGGAAGTCATTACTATCGATTTCGATTTTCACCTTTTCAAGCATCTTCGAGTCCTCGGCATACTTCTTGAGTGTGCGAGTAAGACCCATACGGAAACCTGTGAGGTGTGTACCACCCTCGATTGTATTGATGTTATTTACATACGAATAGAGGTTTTCGGTAAACGAGGTGTTATAGGTCATAGCCACCTCAACGGGGATACCTTGTTTCTCGGTAGTAATGTGTATAATATCTTCGATAAGGGCTTCCTTACCGTGATTGATATATTTGACAAACTCTTTAAGACCCTCGCGAGAGTAGTATTCCTCGGTATAGGGCTTGCCCTCTTCATCGACACGACGACGGTCGGTAAGCGACAGGCTGATACCGGCATTGAGGAATGCAAGGTCGCGCAAACGGTGAGCCAATGTATCGAAGTTATATTCGGTAGTTTCTTGGAATATCGAGCCATCGGGCTTGAATGTCACACTTGTACCGGTAGTATCGGCAGCACCTACAATTTGTACATCGTGCAAGGGCTTACCACAAGAGAACTCTTGCATATGTATCTTGCCATCGCGACGCACCTCGGCACGCAGATAGGTTGACAGGGCGTTAACACACGATACACCTACACCGTGCAAACCACCCGACACCTTGTAAGAGCCTTTGTTAAACTTACCACCGGCGTGCAATACGGTAAGCACCACTTCGAGAGCCGATTTTCCCTCTTTCTCGTGAATGTCAACCGGAATACCACGACCGTTATCGACTACGGTTATCGAGTTATCCTCATTGATATATACATCTATATGTGTGGCAAATCCTGCAAGAGCCTCATCAATAGAGTTATCTACTACCTCATATACAAGATGATGCAAACCCTTAACACCGGTATCACCGATGTACATAGCAGGGCGTTTGCGTACGGCTTCAAGACCCTCGAGTACCTGAATACTGTCGGCGGAATAATTGCCGTTTTTCTCTTCCAATTCTTCTGACATATTCTTGTTTCCTTTAAATTTGGCTTGTATGCACAGCAGGCACACAAACAATACCGGTATAAACCATAACGGCTTATACGCAGCAACATTTTGCGAAACAAAGATAATAAAAAAATATGAGATTAAGTGCGATAAAATCGCTTTTTTCTACATCGTTTTTATGCTTAAAAGTTCATAAAATTTATAGCATTTATCCTTATCTTTTCTCGACCTTGGGCTATCACTCTCTATCGCCCACCGGCAGCAATATTCCGGCGTAAAAAAGAAAAAAGGCATCGCCGATAACGATGCCTTTGTTGTAGCCGATAGGGGAATCGAACCCCTCTTTTAAGATTGAGAATCTTACGTCCTAACCGATAGACGAATCGGCCATTGTTTTTTGGTGCGACAAAGGTAATATATTTTCGTTGTATTTTCCAAATATTTGAAGCCGTTTTTTGCAAAATAATGTTGTAAAATCGTGATTTTTTGCAAAGCATCGCTGTATCGACTTGCTTTTACATATAGTTTTGATTATTTTTGTAGGAGTTACATATAATTAAACAACAATGATTATAACAACAGGAAATATTCTACTGATAGGTTCTATTCTACTTATTGTCAGTATTGTCTTGAGCAAGGCGGGATACCGATTCGGTGTTCCTACGCTGCTTGTCTTCTTGATAGCCGGAATGCTCTTTGGTAGCGACGGGCTCGGTCTGCAATTTCACGATGCATCGGAAGCACAATTCATCGGCGTCATAGCCTTGAGTATTATTCTTTTCTCGGGTGGTCTTGACACGCGCTTTTCCGACATCAAGCCTATATTATCGCCGGGTATCACGCTATCGACCTTGGGCGTTGTGCTTACAACCCTCTTTTCGGGCTTGTTTATCTATTGGCTATCGGGGTTTGGATGGATTAATATTACATTGCCTCTAACCACCTCTCTGCTGCTGGCAGCCACAATGTCATCGACCGACTCGGCTTCGGTATTTAACATACTGCGCTCACAACGAATGTCACTCAAGCACAACCTACGCCCAATGCTTGAGTTGGAGAGTGGTAGTAACGACCCTATGGCCTATATGCTCACACTTGTATTGATACAGGTAATAGGCACAGGAGATGTAACGGCCGGCGATGTGATATCGATGTTGCTCATACAGTTTGCCGTAGGTGGTGTTGCCGGTTTTTTATTGGGTAAGGCTTCGACTTGGCTCATCAACAAGTTGTCACTGCATAACACCTCGCTATACCCCATTGTGGCATTAGGATTGGTATTCTTTGTGTACTCCATTACCGATGTGTGTCACGGCAACGGTTTCTTGGCAGTATATATTGCCGGTATTGTTGTCGGAAACAGTCGTTTATGCTTCAAACGCGAAATATCGACATTTCTCGATGGTGTTACTTGGTTGTTACAAATCGTTCTATTCTTGATATTGGGTCTATTGGTAAATCCCCGAGAGATGATGTCGATAGCCGGCGCAGGTGCTTTGATAGGTATATTTATGATTATTATTGCACGCCCCCTCAGTGTATTTATATGCCTGCTGCCCTTCCGTAAGATTCACCTCTCATCGCGACTGTTCATCTCGTGGGTGGGATTGCGTGGTGCTGCACCTATTCTTTTTGCCACATATCCCATTATAGCCAATGTAGAGGGTGCCAACATTATTTTTAATGTGGTATTCTTTGTGACGATCCTCTCGCTGATAGTACAAGGCACCACCCTATCGACAATGGCTCGATGGCTCAAGGTGTCGGAGCCTCAACCCGAAACACCCGACCACTTCGGTATTGAGATTCCCGAAGAGTTGGATACTGCCCTCAATGCCATAGATGTCACCGCCGATATGCTGGTAGATGGCGTGACACTCAAAGAGATAAAACTTCCCAAGGGCACATTGGTTATGCTCATACGACGTGGACAAGAGTATATAGTGCCCAATGGCTCGGTACAACTCATTGTTGGCGACCGTCTGTTACTCCTCTCGCAGGAGGTAAAACCTCGCGAGAAAATAAAAATTTAATCGCAACAGCCCCACTATTGATTCATAACAAAGACAACTCCAAGGCGAATTTTCGACCTTGGAGTTGTTGATATATAGTGGGTTCATAAATTGTCGGTGAACAGACTTGTTAGGGATACTGGTCAACAACAAAGTATAGCAACAGCCTCACACAAGAAAAGACCGTCTGTAATTCAGACGGTCTTGGTAGCCCATAGCGGAATCGAACCGCTCTTTCAAGAATGAAAATCTTGCGTCCTAACCGATAGACGAATGGGCCATCATCAGGGGCAAAAGCCACCTGTAAGAGTTAACTTCTATTAGAGAGCGTTAACGTGGTGAGCGAGTTTCGATTTGAGGTTGGCTGCCTTGTTAGCGTGAATGATGTTCTTCTTGGCAAGCTTATCGAGCATAGCGCTTACTTTCTTGTACAATTCAGCGGCCTCATCCTTCACAGTTGTAGCACGCAACTTACGCATAGCGTTACGAGCAGTCTTAGCATAGTAACGGTTGTGCAAGTTTCTTACTTGTGTCTCTCTAATTCTTTTTTTAGCAGATTTATGATTTGCCATATTCTATAGTGTTTTATTTATTATCTGTAGCCCATAGCGGAATCGAACCGCTCTTTCAAGAATGAAAATCTTGCGTCCTAACCGATAGACGAATGGGCCTTACCTATTGCTTTGCTGTGCAAAAGTGCTACTTGCAAAAGCGAGTGCAAATATACGGCACTTTTTTATAACTGCAAAACTTTTCGGCTCAAAATTTGCTATTTACCTAAATTTTCGGCCGAAAACACCATTTTTAAGGCGTGTTTATAGGTTTTTTATTTGTTTCTTTACCATATAATATGTTATTTTGCATCTATGTACGAAAAGACTCGCGGCATAGTGCTATATACAATTCCCTACAACGACACGCTATCGGTGGTGCATATCTTTACCGAGAAATATGGGCGTGTGTCATACACTTTGCCACGAGGTACGGGGCGAACAGCCAAGATGGCACGAGCCTTGTATATGCCCCTGTCACTGCTTGAATTGGATATAGAGGTGCGCTCGGGACGCGAGATGCAACGTATTCGCGAGGCTCACACTTGGATACCCCTGCCTCGCATACAAGGCGATCCTATTCGCACGTCGCTTGCTATGTTTCTATCGGAATTTCTGGGTAGCACGCTTCGCAGTAGTGAGTCACAACCCGACTTGTTTGCATACGTTGCCCGTTCGATACACCTACTCGACCGATTGGAGGGTGGATTGGGCAACTTTCACTTATGCTTCTTGGTGGGGCTTACCTCTTATATGGGTATAACTCCCAACACCGACGACTATTGTCGGGGGGCATATTTCGATATGCAAGAGGGTATATTTGTGGGCATTCGACCCATTATCAATCCTTCGCTGCCTCCTATCGAGGCTGCATTTATGGTAAAATTGTTGCGAATGACTTACAGCAATATGCACAAGTTCAAGTTTGCTCGTAACGAGCGCGCCGTTATCCTCGACCGTATTATTACCTATTATAATCTACACCTGTCGGGGATGGGGCAACTCAGTTCTCCGGCTATCTTGCACGCTATATTCGACTGACAATACGAGTGATTAAGGTATTGCCAAGCGCTGACCGACACTGATACGGTCGCTTGTCATATTATTGGCTCGCTTTATTCTCTTTACCGTTGTGCCGTATCGTTGTGCAATGGTCGAAAGGGTTTCTCCCTTACGCACCTTGTGGTAACTCGACTTATCGGCTGTGGCTTTTTTCGACTTTGCAGCCGATTTGGGGGCTACATACGAGCCATTGCTCCAACCCACAATCACCGTCTGACCCACACGCAGACGGTCGCTCTTGATGCCACTCCACTTCTTGATGTTTTTCACCGTTGTACCATACTTGCGGGCTATCTTCGATAGTGTTTCGCCACTGCGCACCTTGTGGTAAATGGGAGTAGGCTCGGTTGATATTTCATCCTCAGTAATGCCTTGAGCCTCCATTTCGCGCTTGGTGTAGGCAATAATGGAGTCTTGCATAACAACAAAGGCAAAGGCCTGTTGCGAGGGCAATATAAGAGTATAAGGTTTGGTGGCACTGCCGGGGATGATGTCGCAACGATATTGAGGATTCAACTCTTTCAATGCATCGACAGGTATATCCATAACCTTCGATATATGCTCGAAATATAGGCGATTCTTTACCGTTACCGAGTCGGTAGTAAGGCGTTTGATGGGCAGAACGGGCTCGATATTATGTTGCTCATAATATGTCATAGCATAGTTGGCCGCTATAAACAAAGGTACATACATACGCGTTTCGGAGGGCAACATATAATATATATCCCAGAAATCCTTCTTTCCTGTGGCTCTTATGCAACGAGCCACCTTGCCGGGGCCACAATTGTAGGCAGCAAGCGCCAAATGCCAATCGCCAAACATATCGTACAAGTCCTTGAGATAACGCGCTGCGGCAGCCGTCGATTTGTACGGGTCACGACGCTCATCAACCAACGAACTCACTTCGAGGTTATACATCCGGCCTGTAGGAGCCATAAACTGCCACAATCCGGCAGCACCCACGCGCGATGTTGCATCGGGGCGCAATGCCGACTCTACCACTGCCAAATATTTAAGTTCAAGTGGCAAACCGGCCTCCTCGAGTGCTTGTTCAAAGATGGGCATAAAACGGGTACTGCGACCCAAAATGGCACTCAACGAATTGCGACTGTTGCGCATATAACGATCGATACAATTACGCACTATCTGGTTGTAGGGCATATCTATAACCGTTTCCAAGTCCGACAATCGCCGGCGATACACCGAGTCGGGATAGTTAACATCGTGTGTTGTACGGCTCTTTTGAGGCTCATATACGGTATAGTTCAACAGATACCAATCGTCGAGATGCTTCTCAAGATTATCGACATACGCTTGAGGCAACTCAAATCGGGCATCGGTTATGGTATCACGAGCAGCCACCGAATCGACCGGAGTTTGTGCTACGGCTACTACCGAAATTGTGGTTGCTACTATCAATGAAAGTAATCTACTGAATGTTGTCATATCTATATCAGAAAGTAATGGCACAATGTAACCCAAGTGCCGAATGTTCTATGGAGGATGTTACGGGAATAATAGCCGGCTTGACAACAATGGCCAAGTCAGGCGACATATCGAAATTATACAACTCGGCATCGACATAGGCATCCAATATGCACACCAAGTACAATGCCACCATTCCCACTATGCAATAATCACGATAATGCCTGTATGAATCTTTTCGGTTTTTCAGTACGTTCTTAAGCCAAGTCTTGTCTATGTCTTCTTCTTTATAATAGGAAGGGAAGAAGTTCATATAACTATTGGTTGTGGGGTCGGTATCCATCACATCGAGGTAGGCTTGTTGGTAATCGGCGTACATACGCCCATTCCAACTTGTTGCATATACAAGACCCATAAAACCACCCACGACAATGGGTAGTTTCCAATATCTACGGTTATATATCTGCCCCAATCCGGGAAACAGTGCCGACAACCATACGGCACGCATTCCATCGGGGTTGAATGTCGATGTAGCATTCTTTTGTACTTGCAACGAATCGACAGCAATGGCCGTGCTGTCTATCAATGCTGCGCTGTTCAACGAATCCATTCGTTGTTTAATAGCCATTATACGAGCATCGACCGAACTACTATCGGTGGGAACAGCAACAATTGTATCGTTAACACTATCTTGAGGAGGTACAATACTATCTTGGAGTGGTGTAACATCCTTTTGGGCATACACCGAGATGGGGAATATGGACACACACATCAACACACATATATACATATATATATGCTTACAGTGTTGCAATATGGTATCCGACATCCTCATTATTTCAATTTATCAAACAAAGCAATAAGTCGTTCCAACTCATCCTCGTTCTTAAACGGAATACTTATTTTACCTTTACCCTTGTCATCGCAGGTAAATTGCACCTTTGTACCGAAGAAGTCCGAAAGATGATTTTTCAACAAGTTGTACTCCTTGCGACGTGCGCTGTTGCGAGCCACTCTCTTCACTGCCGAGTCGGGGGCTTGAGCCATACTGCGAGCCAACTCCTCGACCTTGCGCACCGACAGCCCCTCGGCAACAATGGCTTTATACAACTCAAGTTGTACGGCGGCACTCTCTACCGAAAGCAATGCACGAGCGTGACCCATATCAATAATTCTATCGCGTAGGCCTATTTGCACCTCGGCAGGAAGTTTCAGCAGACGCAGATAGTTGGCAACAGTGGTACGCTTCTTACCCACACGCTCGCTCAACTGCTCTTGTGTGAGTTTGTATTGCTCCATCAGTTTCTTAAAGGACAATGCTATCTCTATGGCGTTGAGGTCTTCGCGTTGGATGTTTTCGACAAGTGCCATCTCCATTACAGCCTCATCTTCAACGGTGCGTATGTAGGCCGGCACAGTGGCAAGCCCGGCAATGAGAGCCGCACGATAACGACGCTCACCGGCTATAATCTGATATGTTCCATTGTCAAGTTGTCGCAGCGATATAGGTTGCACAATACCTATTTCACGAATCGACGCAGCAAGTTCCTCGAGGCTCTCGTCGTCAAACTCTCTACGAGGCTGGTCGGGGTTAGGTTGTATGCGCGACAACTCTATTTCGCTTATCGATGACGTTCCGGAGGTTTCTATTTCGTCCATATTGATAAGGGCGTCAAGACCTCTTCCCAAAGCATTTCTTTTTCCGGCTGCCATATATCTGTCTATTCTCTATTACGTTTTATCAATTCCTTGGCGAGTTGCATATGATTGATACTGCCACGCGACTCACTATCATACAATGCCACTGGCAATCCGTGGCTGGGAGCCTCACTCAAGCGTATATTGCGCTGTATAACAGTATCAAACACCATACGTCCAAAGTGTCCTTTCAACTCCTCATATATCTGGTTGGCAAGTCTCAAACGCGAGTCGTACATAGTAAGAAGAAATCCTTCTATCTCAAGTCGTGTATTGAGTTTTGCCTTTATTATCTTGATGGTATTCAACAATTTACTAATACCTTCGAGTGCAAAATATTCGGCCTGCACAGGTATTATCACCGAGTCGGCTGCTGTCAGAGCATTCACTGTTATAAGTCCCAATGAAGGCGAACAGTCAATTATAATATAATCATACTCATCGCGCACCAGCTCAAAGAGTGCCTCCATACGTCGCTCACGCTGTGGCAGGTTGAGCAACTCAAGTTCGGCTCCCACAAGGTTGATGTGAGAGGGAACAATGTACATTCCCGGCACAGAGCTATCACAACGAGCCTCGGCAATGGTCTTATTGTTTATCAAGCATTCGTATATCGAGCATTTAATCGTGCGTATGTCCACACCCAAACCCGACGAAGCATTTGCTTGAGGGTCGGCATCGACCAGCAATACTCTCTTATCGAGCAAGGCTAAAGAGGCTGCAAGATTCATCGAGGTTGTTGTTTTACCAACACCTCCCTTTTGATTGGCTATCGCTATTATTTTACCCATATTCTTCTTTTTGTCTATGCAAAGAAAAGATAATTTTACCTACTCATAAGCCTCTTTTGGCAACAAATTGCTCAAATTGTTGATAAGTGACCCTTTTTGTTAATAACCATCTCTTGAATAATCACGCGAAGATAATGCAAAACTACTTGATTACGAAATATTAAACTCTTTTTTAAATTTATTTTCAATGTTTGATGCCGGTTATCCTATCATTATATTGAAATTCGAGCAAACTTGTTTTCTTTTCTCTCTCCTTTTTGATTTTTCTCGCTCGTTTATTCACCCAAGATAGCAATGCTCGGGATAAAAAATAAACAAGTTTATTTTGTTCTCCTCTCGCTTATCGCACTTTGACTTGCGTCGAAGATAGCAATGCTCGGGATAAAAAATAAACAAGTTTATTTTGTTCTCCTCTCGCTTATCGCTATCTTTGTAACCTGTAAAAAGGTTTTCAGATGAATACTAACAAAACGATTACTCGCAGCAACCGTCCTCTTATATTGGTTACCAACGACGACGGTATCAATGCACAAGGTATAAAATCATTAACTCAATTTCTTCTGCCTCTGGGCGATGTTGTGGTTGTGGCTCCCGATAGCGCACGTTCGGGACAGTCGGCTGCCATTACGGTAAACGTGCCTATTCGTATGGCACAGGTGGATGAACAACCCGGGTACAAGGCCTTCAAGACATCGGGTACGCCGGTCGATTGTGTGAAACTTGCCCTCAATGTGCTGTTGGCCGACAAGCCCGACCTTATTGTTTCGGGTATCAATCACGGCAGCAACTCGGCAGTTAGCGTGGTATATTCGGGTACTATGGGTGCTGTCTTTGAGGGTGCTATTCACGGTATTCCCTCTATTGGTTTTTCGTTGTGCTGTTTCGCTCCCGATGCCGACTTCTCGGTGTGTGGCGAGGTGGTGGCAGACTTGTGCCAACGCGCTTTATCACAAGGGTTGCCCAACGGGATGGCTCTGAATGTCAACATTCCCGATACCGACTGTATAGAGGGTATCAAGGTGTGTCGTGCAGCGCGTGGCAAGTGGGTGAGCGAATACGAATCGCGCCTCGACCCCTTCGGCCGACCATACCATTGGCTTACAGGTCATTTCGAGAATGCCGAGCCTGATGCCGAGGATACCGACGAATATTGGTTGGCTCGCAACTATATATCGGTTGTTCCCGTTACCCCCGATCGCAGCCTCAACGACATTGATAATCGCATTCACAATTGGATGACCGACTAAGCCTTGTGCAAAACTGTTAAATAATATACCGTTTACTCCCTTTTCGACAAAAAAGTTATATCTTCGTAATTGGTATGGAAGAATGGATGCAACGCACATCGCTCCTGTAGAGCGAAAATAACTTACAACACCTGCAACATAGCCACATATTGGTTGTAGGCGTGGGTGGTGTGGGTGCGTATGCAGCCGAAATGTTGGTTCGCGCCGGCGTTGGGCATATAACTATTATCGACAGCGACTGTGTTGCTCCTTCCAATATCAACCGACAACTCATTGCCTTGCACTCGACTATCGACAAGCCCAAGGTCGATGTTCTGGCTCAACGACTGCTCGATATCAACCCTGCGCTGCAACTTACTGCAATACAGCGTTATGTCGATGTCGAAGGGGTAGAAACTTTATTGCAAACGAAATACGACTTTGTGGTTGATGCCATCGACACAGTTGCCCCCAAGGTTGTCCTGTTGGCAACTTGCTTACAAGGCAACATACCCGTCGTTTCGTCGATGGGAGCCGGTGCGCGTATCGATCCCACACAAATACGCTATGCCGATATCAACCAGACTACTCATTGTGGGTTGGCTCGTGCCGTACGGTCGCACCTGCGCAAGATGAATATTCGCCACAAACTTCCTGTGGTATATTCCACCGAGATACCTCGCGCCGATGCAGTAGAAGAGGTTACAGGCGAGCGCAATAAACGCACTACGGTAGGAACAGTATCATATATGCCGGCCATTTTTGGTTGCTACTTGGCTGCTTTTGTTATACAAAGATTGACACAAATATGATTGAGATAAAAAACATAACCAAGAAATTCGACAACCTTGAGGTACTCAAGGGAATAGACCTTGTCATTCCCGACCACGAGATTGTTACCATCGTTGGGGCAAGTGGTGCCGGCAAGACTACTCTGCTACAGATTGTAGGCACTCTCGAAAAGCCCACAACAGGCAGCATACTCTTCGACAACAAACGTGTCGATAATATGCCCGACAATGAAATGGCTCGCTTTCGCAATGCCAATATTGGTTTTGTTTTTCAGTTTCACCAACTGCTACCCGAGTTTACTGCCCTCGAAAACGTAATGATACCGGCTATGATAGGTGGTGCAAAAGCAAGTGCTGCCGAGAAAAGGGCTCGACAACTGCTCGACTACCTGCGACTATCGGATCGCACCTCTCACAAGCCTGCACAACTGTCGGGTGGAGAGAAACAGCGCGTGGCTGTGGCACGCGCGTTGGTTAACAACCCTGCCGTAATCCTTGCCGATGAGCCTTCGGGAAGCCTCGATACTCACAACAAAACCGAGTTGCACAAACTCTTCTTCGACCTACGACAAGAATTTGGACACACTTTTGTCATCGTTACGCACGATGAGTCGCTTGCCGAGGTATCCGATCGCACTGTGCGTATGCAAGACGGTGTCATACTCTCTGATATTTACCATAACAACCCACAAAACAAACCCTTATGAAACGAGTTAACATACTATATGTCATAACAATAGCGATATATGCTATAGTAATGACCGGCTGTACAAAGTTGGACGATAGCATAAAACCCTATCCCTACTATGCCGATATTGTATCGTGCGACGTTCAGCCCGATAGCACACTACACTTCGAGCAAATATTGGCCAACGACCAAGGCAGCATAACTCTTGTACCCGACCCCTCAATGTACTACAAGGTGGCACAAGGCAAGCGCGTACTGCTACAATTCTACCAACTCGACAGCATCGATGCAACCACAAAACGCATCGAGGTCATACAACTCTCGCCCATACTCAGCGACACCGTCAGGCCACTACCCATCGACTCTATCGATAAAATGAAAAACGATATACTGAAAATAAGTACGGCTTGGCGCACAGGCGATTACCTCAACCTCAACTTGCAGATTGAATACAACAACATATCCCATAGGTTGGGCTTTTTTTACGACCCCGAGCAACAAAACCCCGATACGCTCGATGTGTATCTGCGACACGACAACAACGGTGATGCAATGGGATATTGGATACAAACATACACCTCATACTATATTCCACAATTCAACACATACCGGGCTATGCGCATCCACGCCAATATGCCCGATGTGAAAAGTGGGTATTTAACACTGAAAATCAAAGATTAATAACAATAAAACAACAACAAAATGGAAGAAAAAAAAGGTTTACAAATTGAACTTACTCCCGAGGTAGCAGAGGGTATCTACTCTAACCTCGCTATCATTTCACACTCATCATCCGAGTTTGTTATCGACTTTGCACGCACTATGCCCGGCGTACCCAAAGCCCCTGTAAAATCGCGTGTCGTATTGGCTCCCGAACACGCCAAACGCTTACTCCTCGCCCTACAAGAAAACTTGGCAAAATACGAAAAACAATTTGGCACTATACTCGACCCCCGTGGTGGTTTTATGCCCTTCGTTGGCCCCGGTGGCAAGGCCTAATACTCGCAGGCAACTGAAAGGTATGATATAAATATCCCTCCGTCGCTGATTAAAGCCGTAGGCTTTCTGCTCCTCTAAGTTAGAGGAGCTGTCAGCCCTGCTGACTGAGGAGTATGAAAATTAAAAATATCCCTCCGTCGCTATGCGACACCTCCCTTAATTTAAGGGAGGAGAAATCAGCGCAGAACGCTGATTTAAAGCCGCAGACTGAGGAGTATTAAAAACAGCGACTGAGTACAATACTAAATACACTTCACAACCTACACAATGACACAAGGTATAGTTATAAAAAGCACAGGTAGTTGGTACACCGTCAAGACTGACGACGGTGCCGAGATAGACTGCAAGGTAAAGGGACGCTTCCGACTGCAAGGCATACGCAGCACCAATCCCGTCAGTGTGGGCGATCGCGTTCACATTACCGTTGCCGACGACGGGGCTGCTTTTATAACTCGTGTCGATGACAGGCGCAACTACATCATACGACGCGCATCGAACTTATCGAAAGAGAGCCACATCATTGCTGCCAACATCGATGCGGCTGTACTCGTAGTTACTGTAGAACACCCTCGCACCAACCTTGTATTTATCGACCGTTTCCTTGCCACTGCCGAGGCTTACAACATACCCGTATATATTGCTATAAACAAATGCGATATATACAACGAAGATGAGATGGAATTGGCACTCGGCATACAACACCTATACCGTACCATTGGCTACGAAACGCACCTCATATCGGCTCATAACGGTGAGGGGTTGGACAACCTGTCACAATACATAACCGGCAAACTTACACTCTTCTCGGGCAACTCGGGTGTGGGTAAATCATCGCTTATAAACCGACTCATACCGGGCCTCGACCTCAAGACCGCTGCCCTGTCGGCACAACACGACACAGGTATGCAC
The DNA here is from genome assembly GCA_017532725.1 of Bacteroidaceae bacterium. Taxonomy (GTDB): domain Bacteria; phylum Bacteroidota; class Bacteroidia; order Bacteroidales; family Barnesiellaceae_A; genus Barnesiella_A. Next base: position 14,598 of record JAFXIZ010000044.1, on the reverse strand, counting down.
ACCACAACCTACTCGCAGATGTTCCCCCTGCCTCAAGGGGGCTATATTATCGATACGCCGGGTATCAAAGGCTTCGGAACTATCGATTTCGACCCTGCCACAGTAGCACATTATTTCCCCGAGATATTCAGCATATCGCATAACTGCCGTTTCAACAACTGTACGCATCGCAACGAGCTGGGATGCGCCGTACTGCAAGCCATCGAGGAGCATCGCATCAGTCAATCGCGCTACGCATCATACCTAAGCATCATCGACGACAGCACCGATGGTAAATATCGCGTAGGTTAAGAATTATGACACACCATCGTTTTTGCAATAATTAGAACAGAGCCACGAGCATCGTGGCTCTACGGGTATGTAGGTGGAAACCGGGCGTAGAGGGTGTGTCAAAATTGAAATATCCCTCCGTCGCTATGCGACACCTCCCTTAATTTAAGGGAGGAGAAATCAGCGAAAATCGCTGATTTTCAAGCCGTAGGCTTCTGCTCCTCTAAGATAGAGGAGCTGTCAGCCTTGCTGACTGATGAGTATGAACACACGCACACTACCACTACGACCGTCTGGAAGACGATTTTTCGGCTCGCAACACTACGTCTTCGACGTAGTTTATATCTAAATATAATACACCTATTCTTGTGTCTATTCTCTCACCTCATACAACAACAAAAGCGACCCACAGGGGTCGCTTTTGCTATATTATAGGGTCAAAACCCTAATTTCTCAACGTTGATATCAACGTACAACTTTCATTACATCGTTGCCACAGCGTACTACATATACGCCACCGGCAAGACCGTTGAGGTCAACACGATTCTCACCGTAGGCTACCACAGCACCACTGAGGTTGTACACCTCGATAGCACCCTCGGCACTTACTACGTTACCGGCATATACCATACCATCGGCCTTAACAGCCTCAAGACCGGTAGGAAGGCTTATCCAATTACCTTCACCATCGGCAGTTGTAATTTGGTATGTTCTTGCCTCACCACCATCGTATGCAAGGTCGGCTGTTTGATTCCATACGCGATCCTCCAATACGTTTGTTGTTGTTGAGCCATTACCATTATCAACTTCCTCTGTCAAATCCCAATCCAATACACTGTATGCAGGATTCATACGAGTGAAGATAACGTGAGTATATACGGGAGCCTCTTCGGCTTTAGCGCGTGCAGGAGCAGCAGCAGGAACGTTATATTGTGAGAGGTAGAACAAGTAGTAACCTGTACTCAAGAGTTCACCGGCTACCCAAGTGTGGGCATCTGTGTTCTTGTTGAAGAAGTAAGCAGCAAACCAAGCCTCGTCGGCATTCCAAAGATTATTTGTGTCGAGATAGTAATTTTTCTCACAAACAATATTTTCGGGATAATATACAGCAATGCCTTTCCATTTAACAACAACATCTTCTTCGTTGTAATTGCGGCTATCAACGTGATTATCTTCGGCATCGGCAACCTCCTCGTTTTTCCAAAGATCACCGGCGGCAAGATTTTCTTCAGCATTAGTCAAATATTTATATTTAACTGTGCTACGGTAAAGACCTTCGATGCTAATGGTATATTGCAAGTCTGTAACTTTCTCCATAACAACAGGAGTAGCCCAGTCGCTACCGGCAAAGTTACCAATGATGTAACAGTTTTCAGTACCGGCAGGAACTGTTACTGTAAATACAAGAGTTTCGGGTTCTTCGGTAACTTCATTTACAACAATAGTTACTGTTTTGTAATCTCCCGAAACGGTAATAGTTACATTGCTATCAAGACCTGTCCAAAGAATATTGTCATCACTTGCACTTGCGCTAACAGTGTACTCATCGGCAAAAGTCACTTCAGAATAGCCATAACTTGTTGTCCAATTACCATCTACATCAAACTTAAATTCATCACCACCTTTAATTTCACCTGTCCAAGTGAATACACCATTCTCATAAGTCATAGGATCGGTAGCCTCCCAACTGTTCATTGTACCACGAATGAACAAAGTAGGCTCTGCAGCACCCTCAAAAGGTGTGGCTGATGCCTCATGAACACAGGGGTTGCCAGTGTTACTTGTCAAGCGATAGTATGCTGTTGCGGTTACATTCTCAATATCAGAAGTTTGATTACCTGCATTATCATTGAAAATAATGTTTACAGTAGCAACATCGTTAAATGCCACTTTGTAATACTCATTACCCTCAATAGTTTCTGTTACGCTCAAGGCTGTTCCGGGCCAAGAGCCGAATAATTCGGGGTTAAAAGAATAAATGTAAGTTGTTTCCCAAGCACCCTCTTTCAAGAGATATGCATAGAATACAGTGTGCTCTTTAACAGTAACTGTTACTTCATCAGAAGCAACCACACCACTACCATTCATCAAGTTGGCGGCAATAATATATTCACCGGCTGCAGTGGGAGTCCAAGTTTCACCGTTTTCTAAACCATTCACATAGTATTTTACAGTGTAACCTTCTGTGTAAACACTTGTCAATGTCACTTCATCACCCACGTATGCAGTTGTAGGTATTGTGAGTTGTATATTAAGACCTTCAGGGAGAATTACTTGAGAGGGTGTTTTGCTTGCAGTAGAATAAACACCACCATTTACCCAATCAAAGTCTACTGTTTGACTTCCATTATTATTGTTATTGAATATCAGTAAATTGGGTTCAAAATCGGAACAAGTATATTTCCACATATTATTACCTAAATATTGACATTCTTCACCGGGCCAAGCAACTTTATTACCAGTACCGTTCCAAACATAAGCACATACTTTCTCCCATTGTGAATTTGTATTATCGAAGAATACAGCTTTTTCGCCTGCATTGATGGCGGGTTTTACATATACTGTAACTGTAAGAGTTTGTGTCAAAGCACCATCGAGTGTAGCAGAAATAGTATATTCACCGGCTTCTGTGGGAGTCCACTCATTACCGACAATAGCCTCGCCATTAACCAAATAAACAACATTGGCAACATCGCCATTTTCAACATCGCAAGAGAATGTTACTACATCACCGGCTTCAACATTTGTAGCAGAAGCTGCAAAGTTGCTGATAACGGGAGTTTCGGCAGCCAATTGCTCAAATCGGGCAGTGATGGTTTTAGCAGCATTCGCGGCTGTATAACTATATGTAGCATTTGTCGAAAGCAATGTACTACCATCATACCAACCAACAAATTGATAACCATCGGCTGCAGTAGCAGTACACTTTACAGTAGCAGTATAAGCAGCATCGGCTGATGTTGTACCGGTTGAAGTTGTAGAAGTGTTATCACCATTCAACTTATAAGTTGAAATAGTAGTTGTACCCTCACCCTCGATAGCAATGGTTTGAGTGTGGTTGAGTGATGAATAACTCGAAAGAGCCGTAAAAGTACCATTGGTATTGATAAGGTTGCAAGTACCAAGTGCAGAAGTACCGATAGTAGTCTTATTATTACCCATATAGTTGGCACGGTGTGTAATTGAATTACCTTCACCACCCCATTTGCTACTTTGGTCAAATACAATCCATTGAGTGTAGCCGTCCCATTTAACCATACTAATATAGTAAAGATTAGTATTACTAATATTAGACATTGGATAGCCTTCCGACCAACCACTGTGACCAATCATAAACTGAGCGGCCGACCAAGTGCTGGGCTTTTCAAAATACATCTTGCTACTTGCTGCAAGATTATGCGCCATTGCAGGAATAACGAGCAATAAAGCCAAAAGAAAAGTTGTAATTTTTTTCATAATTGTGTTTTTAAGATATATAATTTATAAACAAATTTGCATTATAGGGAGCGTGTAAACATCTACACACCACACTAATATACTATATTCGTGCAAAGATAGTATAAAATTGTAACATAGAATATCGAAACAACCCAAAATGTATATATTTTAACAAATTAATAATTAGAATGTTTAAATAATGAGAATTTTTTTCCACAAAAACACATCCAACATAGTTGCGCCATCCTCCACCCATAGAGCCTCGACGCTCTTATCTATGAGTGTTTAGCGTTTTATGGCGTAGGGGCTGTGTCAAAATTGAAATATCCCTCCGTCGCTATGCGACACCTCCCTTAATTTAGGTGAGGAGAATCAGCGTTTTACGCCGATTGGCAAGCCGTAAGTATGAGCCACGAACATCGTGGCTCTACGCCATAAAACTCTAAATCGAAACACACCTTCCAAGAAACAACAACGCGTGCGGGCCGGGTGGCTCGCACGCGTGCGTACATATATATTATATGTATTAGTCTTGCAACTTGGCTTTGATAAACTCGCGATTGAGGCGAGCGATGTTTGAGAGCGAAACACTCTTGGGACATTCGGCAGCACAAGCACCTGTATTGGTACAGTTACCAAATCCGAGTTCGTCCATCTTGGCCACCATAGCGCGAGCGCGACGAGCAGCCTCAACACGACCTTGGGGAAGGAGTGCGAGTTGGCTAACCTTTGCCGACACGAACAACATAGCCGAGCCGTTCTTACAAGCAGCCACACAAGCACCACAACCAATACAAGAAGCGGCATCCATAGCCTCATCGGCATCGGTCTTGGGGATGAGCAATGCGTTAGCATCTTGAGCACCACCAACGTTTACCGAGGTGTAACCACCGGCAGCAATGATTTGGTCGTAGGCAGTACGGTCAACCATCAAGTCGCGGATAACAGGGAAACCTGCCGAACGCCAAGGCTCGATAGTGATTGTATCGCCGTTGTTGAACTTACGCATATGCAATTGGCAAGTTGTAATAGCAGAGTCGGGACCGTGGGGGTGTCCGTTGATATACAACGAGCACATACCGCAGATACCCTCGCGGCAGTCGTGGTCGAATACAACAGGCTCTTTGCCTTCGTTGATAAGTTGTTCGTTAAGCACGTCGAGCATCTCAAGGAATGAGCTGTCGGTCGAAATGCCTTTAACGTTATATGTCTCAAACTGACCTTTGGCTTTACGGTCACGTTGACGCCATACTTTCAGTGTTAAATCTATCTTCTTTTCCATAACTGTAATTCCCGATTATTGTTTGTAGTTACGTTGTTGTACTTTGATAAACTCGTAGTTGAGTTCTTCTTTGTGCAACTCCGGTTTTTGATCCTCGCCTTTGTACTCCCAGCAACCAACGTACATAAACTCTTCGTCATTACGTTTTGCTTCACCTTCTTCGGTTTGGTGTTCTTCGCGGAAGTGACCACCACAAGACTCTTCGCGGTGCAAGGCGTCGATAGCCATCAATTTACCTATCTCGATAAAGTCTTCCAAGCGCAATGCTTTTTCCAACTCGACGTTCAAGCCGTAAGCCTCGCCGGGGATGCGCAAGTCGCTGTAGAATTCTTTCTTAATCTTGTCGATTTCAACAAGGGCTTTTTCAAGACCGGCTTTGTTACGACCCATACCTACATAGTCGCTCATAATGCGACCGAGTTTCTTGTGCAATGAGTCAACCGATTGTTTACCCTTGATGGCCATAAGACGGTCGATACGAGCCTTAACGGCTTTCTCGGCCTCGGCAAACTCGGGAAGATCGGTGCTGAAGCGAGGTACTTGAATTTGGTCTGAGAGGTAGTTTTGGATGGTGTAAGGCAATACGAAATAACCATCGGCAAGACCTTGCATAAGTGCCGAAGCACCCAAACGGTTGGCACCGTGGTCCGAGAAGTTAGCCTCACCAATAGCAAACAGACCGGGGATTGTAGTTTGCAACTCATAATCTACCCAGATACCACCCATAGTGTAGTGTGATGCGGGATAGATCATCATAGGAGTTTCGTATGGATTGTCATCAACAATCTTTTCGTACATTTGGAATAGGTTACCGTAACGAGCCTCAACAGCATCGCGACCAAGGCGTTTGATGGCATCGCTGAAGTCGAGATATACGGCAAGACCTGTACCTACGCCATAACCGGCATCGCAACGCTCCTTGGCGGCACGAGAGGCAACGTCGCGAGGTACGAGGTTACCGAATGCGGGATAACGACGCTCCAAGTAGTAGTCGCGGTCTTCCTCTTTGATTTCAGTGGGTTTGAGTTTACCGGCACGAATAGCCTCGGCATCCTCTTTTTTCTTGGGTACCCATATACGACCGTCGTTACGCAACGACTCCGACATAAGAGTCAATTTCGATTGGAACTCACCGTGTACGGGAATACAAGTGGGGTGAATTTGAGCGTAAGCGGGGTTGGCAAAGTAAGCACCTTTACGATAGCATTGTACGGCAGCCGAGCCATTCGAAGCCATAGCGTTGGTCGAGAGGAAGAATACGTTACCGTAACCACCTGTAGCGATAACTACGGCGTGAGCCGAGAAACGCTCGATACCACCTGTAACGAGGTTACGCATAATAACACCTCGAGCGCGACCGTCAACGATAACAACGTCGAGCATTTCGTAGCGAGTGCGCAAGTCAACCTTGCCCTTGTTTACTTGGCGCATCAATGAAGAGTAAGCACCCAAGAGAAGTTGTTGACCTGTTTGACCCTTGGCGTAGAAAGTACGAGATACTTGCGCACCACCGAATGAACGGTTGTCGAGCAAGCCACCATATTCGCGAGCAAAGGGAACACCTTGAGCCACACATTGGTCGATGATGTTGTTTGACACCTCGGCCAAACGATATACGTTAGCCTCGCGAGCGCGATAGTCACCACCTTTAATAGTATCGTAGAACAAACGATAAACCGAGTCACCGTCGTTTTGATAGTTTTTAGCAGCATTGATACCACCTTGTGCAGCAATAGAGTGTGCACGACGGGGTGAATCTTGAATACAGAAGTTTATAACGTTGAAACCCAACTCACCAAGAGTGGCAGCAGCAGCACCACCGGCAAGACCGGTACCAACAACGATAATGTCAAGACGACGTTTGTTGGCGGGATTCACCAATTTTTGAGTAGCCTTATAGTTGGTCCATTTTTCTGCCAACGGTCCGGCAGGTATTTTAGATTCTAATTTAGACATAACTGTTGTGTTTTATCAGATTAATGATTAGTGTACTGCCGGCATTTCAGTAGGTATTTGGGGAACTTCCCAACCAAGAACACCGTATTGGATATAGAGGGTTACGGCAACAAATGCAAAACCGAGGCAGATGATAGTGGCAAATACATTACCAATAACTTTCCAACGGTTGAACCAGATGTTGTTGTTGAAACCGATTGTGTGCAATGCGCTCCAGAAACCGTGAGTCAAGTGGAACCACAATGCAGCAAACCACAAGAGGTAGATAACTACCATTACAGGGTTTTTGAAGGTTTCGATTACCAAGAACGAACCATCGTGAGGATTGGCTTCAGATACAGGAACAATCTCATTGAGTTGCATCTTGAACCAGAATTGTGCCATATGAAGCACCAAGAACAAAATAACGATGATACCGAGTACCAACATATTTTGTGAAGCCCACTCAACGCTTTTGGGACGAGTTGTAACAGCATAGCGATCGTTACCACGAGCTTTGCGGTTTTGCCAAGTCAACCAGAAAGCGTAAATAATGTGCACCAAGAAACCTGCGGCAAGCACTGCTGTACCAACAAGAGCATACCAATTAGCTCCCAAGAACCCGCATATAGCATTATATGCGTCGGGCGAGAACACAAGGGCAAGGTTCATGCACATGTGAAAAGTTAAGAATAGAACGAGAAAGAGTCCCGATACACTCATAACTACTTTGCGTCCTATAGACGAATTAGTTAACCACATAAGTTTGAAATTTAAGTTATTATTATTGTATTTATGTTTTTCACGCATAGTAACAGTATGCAAAAATAGGCTTTTAACACATACAAAACAAATTATTATGGATTTTTTTCTTTATTAAACACCATAAAAAGAGGTTTTTTCACCAAAGAGGCTGTACATTCGGGTGGTTTGCCGAAAAATGTGTATCTTTATCGCCTCAAAACGGATATTAAATATGGCAAACAAAATATTGATTACCGGTGCCGGTGGTTTCATAGGTGGATTCATTGTCGAAGAGGCTATCAAAAGAGGATACGAAACGTGGGCGGGTGTGCGCAAGACCTCCTCTCGCGAGTATCTGCAAGATAGCAACATCAATTTTATAGACCTCGATTTTGCTCACCCCGACAACTTGTGCAAACAACTCGCACAATTCAAAGAGGAACACGGTGGATGGGACTATATAGTACACAACCTCGGTGTGACTAAATGCAAGAACAGTGCCGACTTCTATAAAATAAACAGCGGCTATGTGCGCAACTTTGTCGATGCGCTTGTGGCTTGCGATATGATACCTCGCAAGTTTGTTTATATGAGCAGCCTGAGTGCGTGGGGAAAAGGCGATGAAATAAATCACACTCCTATAAAACTCACCGATATCCCCTGCCCCGATACCGAGTACGGAAAGAGCAAAATGCAAGCCGAAGAGTACCTTGCATCACACCCCGACTTTCCTTATATGATATTGCGCCCCACAGGTGTATATGGCCCACGCGAAAAGGATTACCTGCTTATGATGCAAACCATAAAAATGGGATTTGACTTCGGTGTAGGCTATCACAAACAACTCATTACATTTATCTACGTCAAAGACCTTGTAAGAGCCATCTTTGCTGCCATTGATGCCCCGGTGACACGTCGCGGATACTTTTTATCGGAGGAGCGCGCATACACCTCGCAAGAGTTTCGCAAATATGTAGCCAACGAGTTGGGCAAACGTGTGGTTATACCCATAGTAGTACCCTGTTGGTTGTTGTGGATTATCTCGGTAATAGCCGAATGGTTTGCCGGCAAAATGGGCAAAACAAGCACTCTCAACCGCGACAAATATCGCATTATGAGCCAACGCAACTGGGTGTGCGACACCACACCGGCACGCAACGACTTGGGCTTTACGCCCCAATATTCACTCGAAGAGGGTGTGAAAGAGACCGTAGCGTGGTATAAAAAGAATAAGTGGTTATAACCTACACACATCAACAACCAAGAGAATGAAAAGAGAACAAGTAACGATATATTGCGCATCGAGTCCTATGGTCGATTCTTGCTTTTTCGAAGCAACCGATCGCCTTGCTCAACTGCTTGCCCTGCGTGGCACAACCATCGTATATGGTGCCGGTAAACAAGGTTTGATGGGCTGTGTGGCCGACGGAGTGCTATCAAGAGGGGGCAAAGCCATAGGAGTAATACCCCGATTTATGGTGGAACGTGATTGGTGCCACAACAACCTCACCCAATTGGTAGTAACCGAAAATATGCACGAGCGCAAGGAGAGTATGGCTCAAATGGGCAAGGCTGCCATTGCCCTGCCCGGTGGTTGCGGCACACTTGAGGAGTTGCTCGAAATCATCACTTGGAAACAATTAGGATTATACACTCACCCCATCATCATACTCAACACAGCCAACTACTATACCCCACTGTTGCAGATGTTGCAAAATGCTATCGACAACCATTTTATGCGCGATATTCACGCCTCATTGTGGTATGTGGCGCAAACACCCGAAGAGGTTATAGCAGCACTCGACAGCATTGAAGAATGGGATGCAACGATGGGAAAATTTGCCGTTGTAAAATAGAATAATGCAATGAAACAAGATATCCAAACCGTTACGGAAAACATAGCCACAGCAATGCCTATAATGGATAGGGTCGATACAGCAAGTACCGACACCTGCACAACTTTGTCACTATGTCTCGACACAACAAATAACGGAATGGATATTACAATCTTGGAGTTATTCAGCACCGATACACATCAACTCATAAGCCACACCGAATCGATAGCAACCATAAGAGAGAGATTTGATGGAGAAGAGATACCCTCTACCCTTGCCTCCAACTCGTGGGTGATAACGTTGTTGATACTATCGTTTGTATTCTTTGCAATATCTTATCGACGTGGTGCCAAATATCTTCGTTACACCTTCGAGTCGCTCTTTAAGATTAATATGCGAGGGAATATGCTCGACGAAACAACCATCAACGAAAATCAACTGAAACTGTCGCTGCTCACCATAACCTTTGTTACCGAGGGTATCGCTATTTACTACACTTGGATAGACAAAATAGTTACAAACAGTAAGCATATACTACCGGCCATAGCACTATGTATAACAATATGCGCCCTATTCTATCTGGCACAACGCCTTGTGTACAATATACTCGGTAACATATTCAGTGACAAGCAACAAACACAACTTTTCGATGACAGTTTTACAAAAATAAATCTCTTTATAGGATTATTTCTCACCCCGTTTATATTGCTTATGATATTTGTGCCCGGTGTAGTACCGGTAGCAAGTATTATCTGTCTTATTATCTTTATTTTATCACGCCTGATTATAATTTATAAGGGTATTATAATTTTTTCACTACAAATTTTCGGTTTGCTTTATTTAATTTTGTACCTTTGCGCCCTTGAAATAACACCTCTTCTTTTATTGAAAAGATTGGTGATAAGCGTATATAATATTTTTTGATTTTAATTTCATACAGCATTGAAAATTAACAAGATACTCATATCTCAGCCTAAGCCTACAACCGAAAAATCACCCTACTACGACATAGCACAAAAGTACGATGTCGATGTAGTTTTTCGTCCTTTTATCAAGGTTGAAGGCTTGACATCTAAAGAATTTCGTCAACAAAAGATATCTATTCTTGACCATACGGCGATAATTTTCACCGCAAGAACTGCTATCGACCACTTCTTTACGCTGTGCAAGAGTCTGCGTGTAACCATACCCGACACAATGAAATACTTTTGCACAACTGAGAGTATTTCGCTATACCTTCAAAAGTATATCATTTATCGCAAGCGCAAAATACATCACGGAAACAAGTCGAACAAACTCGAGGACTTGGTACCCCTGCTTGCCAGATACAACGAAAAATATCTGTATCCCGTTTCCGATGTACACAAAAACGATGATACAGCCCTCTTGGAGAAACACAACATCAACTATACAAAAGCCATTATGTATCGTACTGTAAGTAACGATTTCACACCCGATGAGCCTTTTGATTACGATATGTTGGTATTCTTCAGCCCTGCCGGTATAGCCTCGTTAATGAAGAATTTCCCCGAATTCAAACAAGGTGATATCAAGATTGCTTGTTTTGGCCCTACAACAGCCAAGGCTGCCAAAGATGCCGGATTGCGCCTTGATATAGAAGCCCCTACCCCCGAAATGCCTTCGATGACAGGAGCCCTCGACTTGTATCTGAAAAACTATAATAAAAAGAAATAAAACCATTCTTTACAATAACCATATCACCTCGTAAGTGCTATGGCACATACGAGGTGTTTTTTCAATAAAACTATGTCGCACCGATTGTCGAAAGAAGAAAAATTATGCAGTCGCAAAAAGATTGAAACACTTTTTGCCGAAGGACAATCTTTTGCACAATATCCCTTGCGCATAGTTTATCGCATACACCCCAAGAGCAGCCCCGACGAACAGCATCAGTTTTTCGTAAGTGTACCCAAGCGTAAATTTAAGAAAGCAGTAAAACGTGTGTGGTTGCGTCGTCGTGTCAGAGAGGCCTACCGACTACACAAAGATATTATAAATTATAATGGCGATAAATGTTTAGATATGGCTTTCCTTTACATTGCAGCCGAACAAAAGGAGTATCACATCATCGAAAAACAGATGATAGAAATACTCCGTAAACTTGCCCATATCTTAAACAAAGATACCGAATAACTAACAGTATGGAAATAGTGAAGAAAATAGTTTCGCAACTACTACTGTTACCCATATACTTCTATCGCAACTGCATATCGCCGTTGCTACCCCCGACGTGCCGATACACCCCCACCTGCTCGCAATATGCCATAGAAGCCATTAAAAAACACGGGCCACTGAAAGGTTTGTGGCTTACCATTAAACGCATTTGCCGTTGTCATCCTTGGGGTGGCAGTGGATATGACCCTGTACCGTGAATACCTCTATTTACGATATACATACTCACGATGTACACCGAGAAAATTCTGTTATCTCTGTGTCGCCCGGTATGTTTACGCCCCAACCTTCGTTATACTACTCGGTAGGAATACACCCTTGGGATAGCCTTATTGCTACAACTAACGATTTACAATCACTGCAAAATATCGTTATAGACAATCAAGTTGTTGCCATAGGCGAAACGGGTATTGACCGATTGAAAGGAGCAGCATTGGAACAACAAATAGAACTATTGGAACAACATATACTATTGTCGGAAAAACACCAAAAACCCCTTATACTGCACGTTGTACGGGCTATAGAGATTATCATAGCCTTACATCGCAAACACAAGCCCACCCAACAATGGATAATACACGGATACAGAGGTAACGAACAAAGCGCACAACAACTGCTTAGAGAGAATATACACCTCTCTTTCGGCGAAAAATTCAATGTAAAGGCTGTAGAAATTACACCACTCGAAAAACTATGGATCGAAAGCGATGAAAGCCCTGCCGATATATCCTCAATATACAGCAACATAGCACAAATTAAAAATATTACTATGGAGCAACTTAAACAATCTATAGCAAACCGAGCCGAAAACTATTTTTTCAAGTAGAATAATTGTATTTTAAACCAAACTATACTATTTTTGCAACTCACTCTATTTTAGTAAATATAAATATAAATCCATAAACTTATGAACTTTATAGAAGAACTCAAATGGCGTGGTATGATACACGATATGATGCCCGGCACCGAAGAACAAATGCAAAAAGAGATGACAGTAGGATACCTTGGTATTGACCCCACTGCCGACTCACTACACATAGGTCACCTTGTAGGCGTTATGATGTTGCGTCACTTGCAACGCGCCGGTCACAAACCTATTGCACTCGTTGGTGGTGCTACAGGTATGATAGGCGACCCCTCAATGAAATCGCAAGAACGCAAATTGCTCGATGAGAATACACTCCGTCACAATCAAGAAGCCATAAAAAAACAATTGGCACACTTCCTCGATTTCGATTCTGACGCTCCCAATGCAGCCGAACTTGTAAACAACTACGATTGGATGAAAGAATTCTCTTTTATCGACTTTATTCGCAGCGTAGGTAAACTCATTACCGTCAACTATATGATGGCAAAAGACTCTGTTAAAAAACGTCTTTCGGGAACATCGGGCGAGGGTATGTCTTTCACCGAATTTTCATATCAATTGATGCAAGGTTATGACTTTGCATACCTCTTTAAGAATCGCAATTGCCGACTCCAAATGGGTGGCTCGGACCAATGGGGTAATATAACCACCGGTACCGAACTTATTCGCCGTATGTATGGTGGTGAGGCTTTTGCCATCACTTGCCCTCTTATAACCAAAGCCGACGGTACAAAATTTGGTAAAACAGAGAGTGGTAACGTATGGCTCGATCCTCGCTACACTTCGCCTTATAAATTCTACCAATTCTGGCTCAATGTAAGCGACGTAGATGCCGAACGATATATCAAGATATTTACTTCACTTACCAAAGAAGAGATTGATGCTATCATAGCCGAACAACACGAAGCACCCCACTTGCGTCCTTTGCAAAAGCGTTTGGCTCAAGAGATTACCGTTATGGTACACAGCCAAGAGGCATACGAAGCAGCCGTAGCAGCATCTAACATATTGTTTGGTAATACAACTGCCGATGCTTTGAAGAATCTTGATGAAGCCACACTGCTCGATGTATTCGACGGAGTACCCACATTCGAGGTATCTCTCGAAGAACTCAAAGCAGGTATCAAAGCCGTAGAACTCACCACCGACAAAGCCGCTATCTTCCCCTCAAAAGGAGAGATGCGCAAACTTACTCAAGGTGGTGGTGTTTCTATTAACAAAGAGAAACTTGCAGCCTTCGATCAAGTAATAGACGATACTTATTTGGTTGCAGGAAAATACCTCATTGTGCAAAAGGGTAAGAAAAATTATTACCTCGTTATAGCACGATAAGAGGCAGTTTGACTGCTATACAGTAGTAAAATCTATTATTGATTTCTACTTTTACAAGAAAGAATATTATGGAAACTTTAAGGATGAAAGATTATTCAAGCCCCGATGGAATCTATAATATTCCTTTGGTAGAGAGTGAAATCAATAATAGATTTTCTTTTTTCGATACATCCCTCGTAGGAGATATAATTTGCAAAAAAGGAGAATCTGTTTCAAAGGGTTTTTATATATCTTTTCACTATATATATAACATACAAGAAACCTAAATATAGCCATAGAAAAACATTTAAAACCCTATTTTAATTTCATTTTATGCTCTTTTTGTAAAATTCTTTTCTAAAAATTTGGTGGATTAGAAAATTGTTATTACCTTTGCAACGCTTTAGGAAAATTCCTTGGCACAAGGTATTGGCTTATGGTGTAATGGTAGCACAACAGGTTTTGGTTCTGTTTGTCTAGGTTCGAATCCTGGTAAGCCAACCACGAAAAAAGGCTCGATTATTATCGGGCCTTTTTTCGTATATATACTTCTTATCTATTACACAATTGGGGCTTATTGGTCAAAATTAGTACATAAAATCGGGCAGGGTGGACAAAAAGTAGGATAAAAACCTTATAATTGTTTGATTTACATATCTTTGCAAAGATTATTATTGATATGCTAAAAAAAATGCTTTTATTGTAGCTCTTCCAATGTGGTC
>JAFXIZ010000043.1 GCA_017532725.1 Bacteroidaceae bacterium | reverse complement strand
GAGAAAAACCAATATGTGTATATCTACGAAGGTACTACCGAGCAACTCACTCGCAAAGAGACATACAATTGGAGTTCTTCAAAGTCTATCTATGATATTTACGAACACGATGAGTACACTGTAAGCAACTTGTATGGTAATGACTTTATGCCCCATAACGTAGCAATCGTTCCCGGCAAAACAATTACATCTATCTCTATGAGCCTTGAAAAACCTGCCCAAACAGCAGGCCTTGCAGGTTACAGAGTTATTGCAGACAATACATTGCTCGATACTCTATATACTACCGAAAACTTCGATATAGAAGGCCAACTCAAGGGTACACACACCTACCGTGTAATGGCTGTTTATGACACAATTCCCGGTACTGTTACAACTGCTATCGACTATGATGTAGTAATTGACCTTCCAGCTCCCAGCGACGCTATCATCGAATCGAAAGAATATACCTCAAGTTGGGCTGCAAGTTTCACATTTACACCTCCCGTAGTTCCCGAAGGTGTTACTCTTACAGGTTATCGTTACAAAGTAGATGGTGGTAACGGTGGTAAATCCGGTACTGCCGATGCTACAGCCGAAAGAATCGCTTTCAGTGGTTTGTGGGCCGATACAAAAAACAACGAAAATAACCTCTGCACCGTATATTTGTATGCCGTTTATGCCGAGGGTGAATCGGATGCTTACACTTTCGAACTCGACTTGCGCGACACGAACGATCAAATACTCGTTAAATGGAACAACGAGCGTATGGAACGTACCGACGCCGACGGTTTCTTACTTGGTGCAAGCCACTACTACTACAATACCGTTTCTAGCGCCGAAGTTCTCACTGCTCAAGTTGACTATAACAGCGATTATGTTCCTACTTTGCGCCACACTACCGACAGTAAAACTAATATTAAATATATCGAGAAGTGGAATGCCGAGACTAAGCAATGGGAAAAATACATCTCAAAAGAGCCCGGTAAAGAAGATGGAACTACTTGGGAAAACTGGTACAACTGTGTAACAACCAAGGTATGGGATGCCACTATTGAAGATTATGTAGCTACCGAGGTCGAAAAAGTATATCAATACTACAACTCATCATATAAGGTTATCACAGGTTACACTGCCATTTATGATATCAATGAGGGCGTAGAAACATTGAAATCATATATTACACACTATGCTGCAGCCGATTTCTCTCTCGATGCCGATACACTATACGCTGCCGATAAAACTACTATCGTAGGACTTATCGAATATCGCTACGATGCTACACTCAACTCTTATGGTAGTTTGGAATCAAGAACTCTCACTTCTAAGACTACATACAAATATGAGAATGGCAACTTCATTGCTACCGAAATCGTTGAGGGCATTATCAACGCCAAAACAGGTCTTGAAAGTTCACAAACCGTATCGACAATCGATGCTGACGGTAATAAGACTATTGTAGAGAATGTTACCTTCACTGCTTCTAAAGAGTACGGTGCAATCAAAGCACCTGCATCGGTAGCATTTGCCAACAATACACTCACTTGGCAAGCTCCTGCCAATACTTATATGATTCCTACAGGTTATCGCGTATTTATCAACAACATACCTTATACCGACACTTACAGTTACGAAGATACTTCTGTTGCCATCGAAGGTATTCCTTCAGGTACATACACATTCACCGTAATGTCTTTGTATGATGGTAGCGAGTCGAACTATCAAACTTCAGTTGAAGTCAACTACACCAACTATGCAACTTTCGTTCCCTCATCGGTTACTCCTGCTGCGTACGACTACGAGTTGGATAATATGGTAGATGCTCTTACCGAAGTAACACTCACATTCCCCACTAAGATTGCTACATTGGATGCCGAGGTAGTTGCCTCACTCAACTCTCGCTTTGGTCCTGTAGGCGAAACTACAGCCAAAATCAGCGAAGATGGCACAGCACTTGTTATCACAATGCCCGAGAACCTCGAAAACGGTATGTACTACCTCGATGTACCCCAAGCAATGGTTACAGCCGAAGACGGTACTTATAACCCCGCACTCAGTTATATGTTCGTTCTCCAATTGCCTCTCACTTACGACCTCCCCTTGCCCACTGTAACTCCCGAAGAGGGTACTTATGGCACGCTCGAGGGTATCGAGAAGTTGCAATTCACTTTCGACCAAGAGGTATTTGCTCTTGAAGCTACTATCGGCGTAACTGGTACTATATATGCTACAGACGTTGAGGGTCAAAACCGTATTGAGGCTACTATCGATATCGAAGGTTACGACTACACCAAGTGGACTGTTACATTTGCACAAAAGATTACTGAAATAGGTGAATATGTGGTAGTAGTTCCCGCAGCCACATTCGGCGATGCAACTGCATCTTCTACTGCTTACACCGGTGTATTCTCGACAGGTAAAGTTAACCCCGAATTCCAACTCAAATACACCATCGAGCCTTCGGCTGTTGAGGCTGTTGAAAACGATGTTGTAATTCGCGTTGAAAATCGCAACATCATCGCACCCGAGGAGGCTAAAGTATTCAGCCTGCAAGGTTACGAAGTTGCCAAGGAAAACGTTGAACCCGGTATATACGTTGTAGTATATAACGAAACAGTAACTAAAGTAAGCGTACGCTAATATAGTAACTGATATTTTACAAGAGGGCTTATCCACATCGGGTAAGCCCTCTTCTTTGTTAAAAACAACACTACAGTGTTGCAATTGTGACATAAAAGCACGATATTTGCATAACCAAAAATCAAAATATCAATAAATACTATGGATACAAATATAACAGACAAAATCAAGTATATCGGCGTTGATGACCTCGATATAGACCTCTTTGAGAGCCAATACGTCGTACCCAATGGCGTGTCGTACAACTCATATCTGATACTCGATGAGAAAGTAGCCATTATGGATACTGTTGACTATCGCAAGCGCGACGAGTGGATGCTAAAGTTGGAACAAGCCCTTGCCGGCCGCACCCCCGACTACCTCATCGTACAACATATGGAGCCCGACCACGCCGGCAGCATAGCCGACACCGTGGCACGCTACCCCGACATCAAGATTGTTGCATCTACTCGCGCTGTGGGTATGTTGCCCCAATTCTTCGAGGATACCGACTTTTCGGCCAATACCATTGCCGTAAAAGAGGGCGACACACTATGCTTGGGCAGCCACACATTGCAATTCTTTATGGCTCCTATGGTGCATTGGCCCGAGGTTATGGTTACTTACGACCAAGCCGACAAGGTACTCTTCTCGGCCGACGGTTTCGGCAAATTCGGTGCATTGAGCCACGATGAAGATTGGGCTTGCGAGGCACGTCGCTACTACTTCAACATCTGTGGTAAATACGGAGGCCCCGTACAAGCACTGCTCAAGAAAGCAGCCACACTCGACATCGCTTGCATCTGCCCCTTGCACGGCCCTATTTTGAAAGAGAATCTGGGCTACTACATAGGTCTGTACGATACTTGGAGTAAATATGAAGTTGAAACCGAAGGTGTACTTGTAGCCTTTGCCTCGATACACGGAGGAACAGCAGCGGCAGCACACCGTATGGCCGAGATACTTCGTGCCAAAGGCGCACCCAAAGTAACCGTTACCGACCTCAGCCGCGACGATATGGCCGAGGCTATCGAAGACGCCTTCCGTATGGGCAAACTTATCGTTGCAGCCTCATCGTACGATGCCGGCGTATTTCCTCCTATGCACGACTTCTTGCACCACTTGCAAATCAAGACCTACCAAAATCGTCGCGTAGGTATCATCGAGAACGGCTCGTGGGCACCTTGTGCCGGTCGTGTTATGAAAGAGATGCTCGGTGCAATGAAAGATATCGAAATCGTTGAGCCTATGGTTACCATTCGCTCGCGTATGAAACAAGCCGACATCCCTGCAATGGAAGCACTTGCCGACGCTATATTGGCGTAAGACAACTTACATACTACAACATAGCGTGTGGCTCTGATTGTGCCACACGCTATGTTGCTATATAATAACACCGCCGGAGAATAGATTTTTATCAAAAAGCAGTCGTGTTCACATATTTTAACAATCAAAATTCTATAAACCTACAGCGCAATATCTATTTTTGGGGAAATTTAGATTTTAGAAATTTATTATAAACTAAAATACTACAGAAAATGAAAAAATCAATTTTAATTACGGCATTGATGGCTATAGCATTTTCAGTAAATGCACAACAAGTAGCAATGCGCCAAATGGTGGCCGAACGCCCCATTCAACAAGCCACAGCAGAAGAAGGCTCGATGGAATATGGTTATTGTGGAGATTTGTACCAATACATAGGTATGGGCTCGGCAACAACTTATCGTGTAATGATAGAGATACCGGCAAGCGACGCTGCCAAATTTGAGGGTGCCAACATTACAAAGGTTAACATAGGTATAGGTACAATCAGTGGCACAACAGCAAAGGTGTTGATTCTCAAGCAACTTACCGATTACATTGCAGCATACAGCCAAGACGTAACCGTTAAGGGTGAGAGTTGGAATGAGATAACATTGACTACCCCCTACACCATCGGCAATGAGGGTTTCTTTATAGGTTATGAAATTACCGGCACAGCAAGCGACTACCCCATCGGTTGCGACGGCCAAGCAGGAAACACACTCGGTGACTATGTTGGTTTCAAGAATGGATTGTCATTCCAATATATGCACATCAGCGAACAAGGATTTGGTAACAACTGTATCAAGTTGACTCTCTCGGGCAACAACCTCCCCAAATACGACCTTGCATTGCAAGTATCGCCCCTCAAGGAGTATATGCACACAAACACCGAATTTAATCTCAATGGTGCTGTCAAAAACTCGGCATCGAAAACCGTTAACTCTTTCGATGTTACATACCAAATCGACGAGCAAGCCCCTGTAACTACCACTATCAACAGCACAGTGGCACCCGGCAAAACCACTACATTTGCCATTGAGGGATTGAAGTTTGAACAAGACGGCAAACATAATGTAAGTGTAACCGTAGCAAACCTCGACGGCAATGCCGACGAAAGCGACAGCGACAACTCTTACAGCCAAACTGTTGCTTCGTTGAGCAACTTTGTACCTCGCAAAGTATTGCTCGAGAACTTCTCTACTGCACAATGTGGTAACTGTCCTCGTGTACACCGTTGGCTCAAAGCCACTACCGACTCTCGTAACGATGTTGCTTGGGTTGTTCACCACGCAGGTTTCTACACCGACGACTTCACTGTAAGCGATTCAGAGAAATACACTTGGTTCTTTGGTGGTAGCACATACGCACCTGCAGTGATGCTCGACCGTACCAACTTAAGCGAACAAGGCTCGGGTGCAAATGTTCCCGTATTCTTCCCCGAGAGCCAAACCTTTATTGAGGACCTTATCGACTACTGCATCGCCGAGCAAGCCATTATAAGCGTAAAACTTGAAGATGCCTACAACAAAGATACTCGCGAATTGGTAGTGAAGGTATCGGGTAAAGCCGAAACCGAACTTATGAGAACTCCCTACATCCACATCTTCCTCACCGAGGATGGTCTTATAGGCACACAAAGTGGTGCCGGCACAAACTACGAGCACAACCACGCATTGCGCAAAGTAATAACAAGCACTTGGGGTGATGAATTAAAGATGACAGGCAACGAGTATGAAGTTACCTACACTTACACACTCGACAATGGTTGGGACCCCGAGAAGATGAGTGTTATAGCATTTGTATCGAACAACGACGATTACGATCCCAACGCTTGCCAAGTTCTCAACACCGATTATAAACAACTTGGTAAGGACAGTGCAGTGAAAGGTATCAATGCCGACAACAACAACGTATGGGTAGCCGGTAAGACTGTATGTATAGAGGGTGCTTACAAGAATGCAACCGTATATACAACCGACGGACGTATGGTGAAGAGTGCCAACGGTACATCGGCCATCAACATCGACAACGCCGGTATCTACATCGTGGTTATCGACGGTGTAAGCCACAAGGTTGCTGTTAAATAAGCAACAGCACTATACAACCTATAAAACAATCGGTGTGAAACCATAAGAGTTTCACACCGATTGTTTTATTATATCACTTTCTATACCCTATCTTCACATCTTCCGAGGCTCGTTATTCGCCATCTTCACCTCGGGTGTAACCGAAGTAATTCTTCTGATAACGGCTGGGGCTGCACCCCTTGAGAGCCTTGAACTGGTGGAAGAAGTTCGATATATTGTTATAGCCACAAGCGTAGGCTATTTCGTTAATGTTCATCTCATCCTCCATCAACAACTTGCAGGCATTACCTATGCGCACCTCGATAAGAAAATCCATAAAGGTCTTACCCGTACGTTGCTTGAAGTAACGGCAGAACGAGCCTTTGGCAAAGTGTATGATATCGGCCACCTCTTGCACCGATATGTCACGATGATAGTTATCGAGTACAAAGGTATATATCTTGTTCATACGCGAACTATCGGTTTCACGCGCGTGAGTCGAAGTATATCCCTGACTTGCCACATACTCATACTCCTGTGTGGTAGAAATCGTGTGCAATATATTGAGCAGGCGCAACATACTGTTGGCAGGGTCATCATCGACCAACGCAAACATCTGTTTCTCCATCTGCTGCAAGGTATCGCCCTGCACATATATACCACGCTCGGCGTTCTTGAGCAGGGTGCGAATAGCCGACATCTCGGGCAGGTCGTAGAACGCACCGAACACCGACGGCGACAGATGCACAACCACAGCCTCAACATCCTTTTCATTGGGGCGATTGCCATACGACATCGTGTGAGGCAGGTTAGCACCCAAGATAAGCATTTGGCAAGTACCCTCGATAGGTATCTCCTTATCTCCTATCATCATTCCACCCTGCCCACCTCGCACAAGGAAGAGTTCTATCTCGGCGTGTTGATGCCACATACTGTACACCGGTGCGCCGGTATCTTTGCGCACCAAAAAAGAGCGTTCGGGTTGAAACGAGAAACTTCGTAAGGCAGGTTTCATTGGTAATTGGTGTTTGTTATTGCCATTTATCGGCACAAAGATGAGAAAAAAATCTTAATTTGCAAATATTTCAGTGAAGATAATACACAAAAAAGAGGGCTTTTTTTGTGTAGCGAGTGTAGTGATTGCTTACCTTTGCAATAATCAATAACTATCACAATATCTATACCTGATATGAAAAACAAAATCGTTACATTCGGCGAAATTATGCTACGCTTGGCTACGCCCGATTATCTGCGCTTTACACAAACAAGTTCATATAACGCCACATTTGGTGGTGGTGAAGCCAATGTGGCCGTGTCGCTTGCCAACTATGGCCTCGAAACAGAATTTATCACCCGACTACCCAATAACGATATTGCTCGCGCCTGCGTGATGGACTTGCGCCGTTACGGGGTGGGGGTCGATAATATAGTATATGGTGGCAACCGTGTAGGTATATATTTCCTTGAAACAGGTGCTGTTGCACGCCCCAGCAAGGTTATTTACGACCGTGCCAACTCATCTATTGCCGAGATTGAGCCGGGTATGATCGATTGGAAAGAGGTATTTAAGGATGCCAAATGGTTTCACTGGACAGGTATTACACCTGCCATTTCGGAGGGTGCTGCCAAGGTGTGCCTCGAAGCCATTAAGGTAGCCAACGAAATGGGTGTAACCGTTTCGTGCGACTTGAACTACCGCAAGAACTTATGGAAATATGGCAAGAAAGCATCGGAAGTAATGCCCGAGTTGGTAGCCGGTTGCGATATAGTGCTGGGCAACGAAGAGGATGCCGAGAAAGTGTTCGGTATCAAGCCCGAGGGCTTCGACGTAACACAAACTGCCGGCGAGGTAAACTCGGCCGAGTTTGAGAGTGTATGCACACAATTGATGCAGCGTTTCCCTAGTATTCGCAAGGTTATCATTACTTTGCGTGGATCGATTAATGCCAACCACAACACTTGGGGTGGCGTGCTTTACTCCGACAATTCACTGAAAATATCACGTCGTTACGACATTACACACATTGTCGATCGCGTAGGTGGTGGCGACTCTTTTATGGGAGGACTCATCTACGGACTCAATACCTACGACGACGACCAAAAGGCTCTCGACTTTGCCGTAGCAGCCTCGTGCTTGAAGCACACCATTTACGGCGACTTCAACCAAGTAACCGTCGATGAGGTAGAGAAGTTGATGGGTGGCGACGGATCGGGTCGCGTATCGCGATAAAGACATCAACAAAGATGTGAAAATAACACAATACAATATTTAACAACAATATGGCTCGTTTCAATATTATACAAAGCATCACAACTATGAGCGAAACCGGTATGGTGCCGGTATTCTATCATAGCGACATAGAGGTAGCCAAGCAAGTACTCAAGGCTTGCTACGACGGTGGCGTTCGTGCATTCGAGTTTACCAACCGTGGCGATTTTGCACAAGAGGTATTTGCCGAGTTGGTAAAGTATGCCGCTCGCGAATGTCCCGAAATGATAGTAGGTATAGGCTCTATCGTTGACCCTGCTACGGCTGCGCTTTACTTGCAGTTGGGTGCAAACTTTGTAGTAGGCCCCTGCTACAACCCCGAGATAAGCAAGGTATGCAACCGTCGTCTTGTACCCTACATACCGGGATGTGGCTCGGTAAGCGAAATAAATGCCGCCCAAGAAAACGGCTGCATCGTGTGCAAGGTATTCCCTGCCGGCAATATGGGAGGTCCCTCGTTCGTCAAGAACATCAAGGCTCCTATGCCGTGGTCGATGCTGATGGTAACAGGTGGCGTAGAGCCTACTACCGAAAGCCTTACGGCTTGGATTAAGGCCGGTGTGGCTTGCGTAGGGATGGGATCGAAACTCTTCCCCAAAGAGGTTATCGCGGCCGGCGAATGGCAAAAAATAAGCGACCTGTGTCGTGAGTGTTTGGATACAATTAAAAACTTAAAAGCATAATATACCCATCGAGGTACAACACAATAGAATTATGAAGATAAACTACGAAGTGCGCTATGCTGCACATCCTGCCGATGCCAAGAACTACGATACGGCACGTCTGCGCAAAGATTTCCTTATCGAAAACCTGATGGTTGCCGATGAAATAAATATGGTATATACAATGTACGATCGCCTTGTTGTAGGTGGTGCAGTACCCGTCAACGAACGACTCGAACTTTCACCCATCGACCCCCTGAAAGCCCCCTTCTTCTTGCATCGTCGCGAGTTGGGTATCTTCAACGTAGGTGGCGAAGGTACTGTCGAGGTTGACGGCGTAGTATATGAATTGGGTTACAAAGAGGTACTCTACTTGGGCAAGGGCGATCGCAACCCCATTTTTGCCAGCAAAGACCCTGCCAAGCCTGCACACTTCTACTTCAACTCGGCTCCGGCTCACACCACCTACCCCGACAAGAAGATTACCAAGGCCGAGGCCAATGTCTTTACACTCGGCAGCCTTGAGACATCCAACCACCGTACAATCAACCAAATGATTGTGGGTCGCGTACTACCCACCTGCCAGTTGCAAATGGGTATGACCGAACTCAAGCCCGGTAGCGTATGGAACACAATGCCGGCACACACCCACGACCGTCGTATGGAGGCATACTTCTACTTTGAAGTACCCGAAGGCAACGCCGTATGCCACTTTATGGGCGAGATGCAAGAGACTCGCCATATATGGATGCACAACGAAGATGCTGTGATATCGCCCGTATGGTCTATACACTCGGCTTGCGCCACAAGCAACTACACCTTCATTTGGGGTATGGCAGGCGAAAACCTCGACTACAACGATATGGACACAGCAGCACCCACCGAAATGAAGTAAAAGGAGGATGACACTATGTTGGAAGGAATGCAACTCTTCGACCTCACAGGTCGCGTAGCACTCGTTACAGGTGCTACCCACGGATTGGGTATGGCTATGGCCGCCGCATTGGGCAAGGCCGGTGCCTCAGTAACAATATGTGGTCGCTCGCAAGAGCGCATCGATGCCGCTATAGCACAATATGCCGAGATGGGACTCACCGTAAAAGGCTATGTATGCAACGTCACACACGAAGAAGAGGCTATACGCCTTGTTGAAACCATCCGTCGCGAGGTAGGCATCATAGACATCTTGGTAAACAACGCCGGTATCATCAAGCGCATACCCTCACAAAATATGAGCGTAAGCGAGTTTGAAGAGGTAATAACAACCGACCTCACCTCGCCCTTCATTATGTCGAAAGCCGTGTTCGAAGGTATGCGAGAGCGTGGTGGTGGCAAGATTATAAACGTATGCTCAATGATGAGCGAGTTGGCTCGCGATACCGTTACAGCCTACGCAGCAGCCAAGGGTGGACTGAAAATGCTCACCAAGAATATGGCTACCGAATGGGCACGCTACAACATACAAGTAAACGGTATAGGCCCGGGCTACTTCGCCACAGCACAAACAGCCCCCATACGCGTCGATGGTCACCCCTTCAACGAGTTTATCATCAAGCGCACACCGGCAGGTCGCTGGGGTAACCCCGAGGACTTGGGTGGAACTATCATCTTCCTCGCCTCACCGGCCTCCGACTTCGTTACCGGTCAGGTAGTATATGTCGATGGTGGTATCCTTGCCTGCCTCGGCAAAGCCGCCCACGAGGAGTAAAAAGTTTTTTTGTTTATAGAAAAAGACTACGCCTAAATTAGTTAGACGTAGTCTTTTACATATATGACAATATTTCTATTATTCTACTCTTGTTAAGTTCCAAACAGTCATATCAGAGGGGTCATAATAGACTATACTACTATAACTGACATACTTAACTGTACGCACATATGTATTTCCTGTTCTGTCGTAAGAGAGTGTTAAAGTACCTTCTTCTTCATTGTAAAAATACGTTCCTGTATCAGTCCACTTATTAGCATCGGATATATAATAATTTGCAGTTCGGACAAATGCTCCACTGCTCTTAAAATCCCATTGGCTAACACCCTCTTTCCATACTCCGACAAAGGGGTTTGAATTATCTTCACACGAAACAAAACTTAAACATACAAAAATAGAACAAATAAATGCCAAGAATTTATTTTTCATCATATTTCAATTTATTTATTTCCCCTACTCACTTAATGGCTTTTCGGGTTACTCCACAGTGCCTTGAAGAATGAAAAATACGCTAATGTTTCATAGGCAATCAATTTTATGGTTGATGTGCAAATGTAATCATTATTATCTTTATTGAAACACTTATTATCAAATTTTTCACTCTACCACAACATCATATCGCAACACATCGTATTTAATGCGATAGGGTGTGCCGGAGGCTCGTTGTGGGAGTAAAGTATGGTAATAAGTATATCTTCGACGTATCGAAACTCTTTATCGCAACCATCTGCGTCATACCGGGGGCGATGTCGCACTCGATAAGTTCCTCGCGGCTGCGCTTGACTGCGCAGCCGTTTTTTTGCTCTTACCCGTTAAGTGTAACTATTAGAAAGTAAAACCGAGATTAAAATCCAAATGTGGCAACATTGGATGTCTTACCTGTAAAAAGTAGGGGCTTACAGAACTATGATCAACATAAGTATCACAATCTGAATTATATGGGACAGGAGCTGTACGAGCCATCAATCCGGCTGTCAAATATAAACTATACTTCTCGGTAATTCGATAACTTACACCCAATTGGGGATTGATGAAAAAACTACTTGAACTATAAGACTTATTATCTAAATCCTCAAAGTCGGTGTCATTGTATATGGTCTTTCTACCCGATATCTGTCCTCCTATAGATAAAGCAAAGAAGGGTTGACAACGAGTCTTGGTCATATATACCCGAGCATACAGATAGAGAGGTACCTTGAAAACATTTTCATAAACATCCTCCAAACTATAGTAACTACCATACCAATCACTATAACCATCTAAAACAGGCGTAGTTGTTCGAGTACTAAAACAAA
Source organism: Bacteroidaceae bacterium (assembly GCA_017532725.1). Taxonomy (GTDB): domain Bacteria; phylum Bacteroidota; class Bacteroidia; order Bacteroidales; family Barnesiellaceae_A; genus Barnesiella_A. The sequence goes on along the minus strand of JAFXIZ010000043.1, from coordinate 5,785 downwards.
GGCCAACACCTATACCGGCATAGAAATAGTTATTAAAACGATAACCGCCTATATAATCAACACCGAACTGAAAATCATGTTCAGCCTTACCAGTAAGATCAAAAGTACTAAAAGTAGCCTCAATAGATTGCTCATACCCGGGGGTTACAGGGGGTAAAATTTTACGTTCTTTTTTTACTTTCTCTTTCTTTATTTGGGTTTTGGTAGTTATCGTCTGCGAACTTTTTATAATTTGTGCAGTGGTGGGTGTAACAGAAAAAAATACGCCCAATATAGTAGCGAACACTAAAAATTTACTTTTCATATCGACTTATTTTTTTATTTCCAACTCGGTATTAGTGGGATTTTTGAGAACATCAAGATTACCCTTGCCTTGAGTTACACCCTTGGCACTGCGAATTAATTCAATATCATTCTGGGTAGCATTACGGAAACTTGTATATGATGCAGGATAACCCGTAACGGTAATTTCAAGAAGGCCTCTTTCGTTGGTAACAATATCGATAATAGCACCCACCAACAAGTCGGCATTGTGGGCAGTAGCAGCACGCGACAAGGCTATTTTCTTCAAATCGGGCATAATCTTGGTAATGTCGGCTGTTACAACAAAATCTTTGAAAGCCTCTGTTTCAGTGTGCTTAATTTTGGAAGGCGACACCTTGATATCGGCAACAAGTGGGGTTAACAACATATAATGCTCCGGTTCAAGGTTACGAGCCGATGACTCTTGATACTTAACCTCTTCAATCTCCTTGGCAGATGATGCAACAGGACACATTAATGCCAAAACTGTCAATGAAAGAAAAAATCTTCTCATAGTAAAAAACTTGGTTTTAAGGCAGCCCTCACGTCCCATAAGGCCATTATAAAAAAGAAAGCGTGGACGATGTTCAGTTTATCTTCACGAGGCATCGCCAAACGCCCTACCACAATAAACAGCCCACCCCACGCATTGCCATATAACAATCCCCTTGCCGGGGTGGTTGTAGGCAAGCATAGGCGTTTATGACTGCTATATCCTGTGGTAAAATTTTGGCGAATTTCGTGAAAGGATAAAGCAAAAACGCTTTTGTTAATAAGTTATGAAATGAGCGTTCTCATTTCAAAGACAAAAATAAGAAAAAATAGGATAACCTATTATAACAAAGACAAAAAAATTTTGAATATCTATGAGCAACCTATATACTATCGTGGGTGTGTTTGCCTCAATAATTTTGATTACAAATTTACACAATCGGGTAAGAATCTTGTTTGAGGTGGCGTTTGTTTGCGAAAGTTGGGCTGCAAAAGGGTACAAACCGTCAAAGCAGCGTGCAAAGCACAAATGTAGCAAAGGGGGGGTAAACAGCGTGCGAAGCACGAGTGGAGTGCCACAGCGCGAAATTTCAATATAAAATCTATCTCTGTCACTTATTCACAAAGTAACGGAGAGCCTTTGAATACTGTTGGGATAGCAATTTATCTCACAAAACTATTTCACTCTACCACAACATCATATCGCAACACATCGTATTTAATGCGATAGGGTGTGCCGGAGGCTCGTTGTGGGGGTAAAGTATGGTAATAGTATATCTTCGATGTATCGAAACTCTTTATCGCAACCATCTGCGTCATACCGGGGGCGATGTCGCACTCGATAAGTTCCTCGCGGCTGTGCAGCAGGCTGCCATTGTCGGTGGTATATATCAGTTTGAGCAATACGCGCGACAGGCGATAATTGCGCGTTTCGTTGCGCAGTACAAAACTCTCCCGACTATCATTCAGTCGCTTGGCGTAGCCGTGCATCGACACTGCCATAGGGGTAAACGGCACTACGGGCGTCAGTGTAGTATCGACAGGTTGTGGCAAGGGCATATTGGAATGACTCGCCGACAGCGTTCCCTTGGCTGTAGTCTGCCCTACTGCCACTGCCGATGTAAGCAACAATATAAGTATAGCGAGGTACTTCATTGCGTATTTAGTACTTGTTATATCCTACCACCTTGCCGGCATCCTTGCGTTTCTTTTCGCGCAGGGGTTGGGTCGAATATCCGATAACGATATCGAGCAGTATGCGCTTGCGTGAGGGAATGCCCAACAATGTGCGCAACTTCTTCTCATCGAACCAGCCCAAGATGCACGAGCCCAAACCCTCGTCGGCTGCTGCCAACGTTATGTGCGCTGCCACAATACCTATATCGATGTAGGGGAAATGCTTGTCTTTCACCACGCCACCTATGCCCGATGTAAAGTTGGGATTTTCTTCAACAATGACAATATGCACAGGGGCTTGCTTGGTAAAATGATTCATTCCCAACACCTTCGACGATGTAGTATCGGCAACTTTGTTTTTCAACTCCGGCTCATCTACCACAATCATCTTATAGGGTTGCGCATTGCACGCCGAGGGGGCTACTTGAGCAGCAGCAAGGATGCGCTCGATCTTCTCTTTTTCTACCGGTCGCGAGGCATCGAAGGCTCGGTCGCTCTGCCGGCTACGGGCAAGTTCAAGAAATGTATTCATACCACTGCAAGTTTATTTGTCGGCAAAGTGCATCATACGCGATAGGTACTTGCCTATGATGTCGAACTCGATATTGACAACCGTACCCTCCTCGATTTGGCAGAAATTGGTATGGTCGTGTGTATAGGGTATGATGGCCACTTGGAAGGTATTATCGGTAGGATTGCACACCGTGAGGCTCACACCGTTTACCGTTACCGAGCCTTTATCGACGGTGAAATATCCACGACGAGCCATCTCGGTATTCAATTCATACTCAAATGTATAATACCAACTGCCATCGGCAGCAACCACCTCGCGGCAACGGGCTGTCTGATCGACGTGACCTTGCACGATATGACCGTCAAGACGGCCGTTCATTACCATACTGCGCTCAAGGTTTACCTTGTCGCCCACCTTTAACAAGCCCAGATTGCTACGCTCCAGCGTTTCGCGTATGGCTGTTACGGTATAGGTATCGCCATCGAGGCTTACAACGGTAAGGCACACGCCGTTGTGGGCTATACTCTGGTCTATCTTCAACTCATCGACAAACGAACAACTGAGCGTCAAGTGCAAATTGCCTTGCTCGCTACGCAATGCTACGACGGTGGCAGCTTCTTCTACTATTCCTGAAAACATAATTCTATTTTTTATACGATGTAAAGATAGTGATTTTTTATATTTTCACTACCTTTACCCTGTAAAAGTGCTAAATAAATATCAACATTCCCCCCGACAGGCTGTTTATATAAAACTCTCGCAGGGGTTTATAGGTTATAATATCAAGAGAAAAAGATATGTTATCGCAGGAAATCGCAGATATGCAACATAGTATATACGACAATCTATTGCACCGACACTTGCAAAAGGCGTTTACCGAACTTCGGTCACTCACCGGCCAACTGCAAGAGTGGCACGTTGACGAAAAACTCAACGAGTTGGAAACATCGTATAGATATATGATACAGTATATGCTCGACGGCATTAAAGACCCCGAACGTGCCAAGGTGTATAACCACCTGATTACCGAGACATACCAACTGACCGACACCGTGTGCGAGAGGTTGCTCACACGCGACTCTATGTCGCTATACTATGGAAAGAAACGATACCTCGGCAACACGGGCAAGACGCTCGCTCAAACATTTGCCGCACTCGACAACAGCGTGAACGAGTTGGCTTTGAGCGAACTTATACCCGATAGCGCGGCTATTGCCGACAAGCGCAAGGAGGTGGAACGACTTGCCGGCGACTTCTTCAACCACATCTGGACAAACTACCCTGCCAATGCCGAGGAGTATGCCACCCTGCGCGAAGCCTTGCAACCACACCGACTGCCCGAGGCTGTGGCAGCCTTGTCGGTATCGGCGTTGACACTGAATATAACGCACTGCTTCGATGATGAGAAGATAGAGATACTCATCGACACATATAACAACCACAATAGCGATGAGGTGCAAATACGTGCCTTGTGTGGCGTGTTGGTAGCCCTGCTGCGCTATCACGCCCGTATGCCCCTATACACACGCCTGCGCAATCGCATAACGCTCCTGCTCGACGATAACAAGTTTACAACCGATACGCGCAACGTGCTATTCCAATTTATCCGTAGTCGCGACACCGAGAAGATAACTCGCAAAATGAACGAGGAGTTACTGCCCAAGATGATGAAGATAAGTCCGGCTCTGTACAAGAAAATTAAAGAGGATGATGCCCTGAGCGACATCGAATCGCTCGAACACAACCCCGAGTGGCAGGAACTGCTCGACAACTCGGGTATATCGGACAATCTTATGGAACTGAACGATCTGCAAATGCAAGGTGCCGACGTGTTTATGAGCACATTTTCGCACCTCAAGGGCTTTCCGTTCTTCAACGATATATCCAACTGGTTTATACCGTTTATGCCCACACACACAGCCGTAACATCGGCCATAGGCAACGAAGATTGGAGCAAGAAATTTGCCGAACTGCTCAAGACATCGAGTTTCCTATGCAACAGTGACAAATACTCATTCTGCCTGTCACTATCGCAAGTACCCGATTCACAACGACAAATGATGGCGACACAATTTCGCAGCGAAAACATAGAGTTGCAAGATGCTCAAAAGGCCGAACTGCTGCGACAAAGTCGCGAAAGAGAGAATATATCCAATCGCTACTTGCAAGACCTGTACCGATTCAACAAGTTGTTTCCACGACGCAGCGAATTTTACGACCTCTTTGCAATGCCCATCGAGCAACTGCTCAAAATCGATGAATTCGCACCCATTATGCACGATGAAAAACTTCTGAAGGTGTTAGGCGAATACTTCTTCAAGAACGAGTACTACAACGATGCAGCATACATCTTTGTCAATCTGTCGCACAACAACTTTACCGACAACGAGTTGTATCAAAAGACGGGCTATTGTTACCAATCATTAGGCAACTACGAAGAGGCTCTTGAATACTACCTCAAGGCCGACCTCATAAAGCCCGACAACCTGTGGACACTGCGACACATAGCAATATGCTATCGCAATATGAAAAAGATAGAAATGGCTCTTGACTACTTCCTGCGAGCCAAGAATATGGCACCCGACAATCTGTCGGTAAACCTGAACATCGGACACTGCTACCTCGAACAGAAGCAGTATGACGAAGCACTTAAATACTACTTCAAAGTAGATTACCTCGATACCAAAGGCACCAAGGCACGTCGTCCCATAGCGTGGTGTTCGTTCTTGGCAGGCAAGACCGAGCAAGCCCAACGCTACTATCAGAAGATACTTGCCGACAGCCCAACTGCACTCGACTATCTCAATGCTGCACACGTTACCTTTGCACAAGGCAATATCAAAGATGCCATCGACCTGTACATTCGCAGCATAGCCGAAGACAAAGGCAACATAGCACGATTTACCAAGAACTTTGAACAAGACATCCCCGACCTCATACAAGCCGGCATCAACCCCGACGACATACACATAATCTACGACCAAATAATATACCAATCGCAAGCACAATAACCCCAATAGCACCATTTAGGGCGTTTATGGCATTGCTACCTTTGGCGTTTTCGCCTTGTTGTGCTTTTATCATTTATACCCTTGTCGCCCTTTGGGGTGTTTATGGTCTTGTAGTGCTTTAGTGCCTTTTAGGACTTTTTGCCTTGTTGGCATTTTAGGCATTTTAGGCCTTTTAGCCCTTTTGGGTGTTTTCGGCGTTGCAGCCCTTTAAGCCCTTTAAGGCGTTGTAGCCTTATTGCTATCTCATCTCTCCTATTTTCTCTCTCTTCTCTCCTCTCTCAACTCTCCT
>JAFXIZ010000042.1 GCA_017532725.1 Bacteroidaceae bacterium | reverse complement strand
GTTCTCAAAACTGCCGGTAAAGACATTAAGGGTTGCACAGTTGCTCTCTCTGGTTTCGGTAACGTTGCTTGGGGTGCTGCTTTGAAGGCTACTGAACTCGGTGCTAAAGTTGTTGCTATCTCTGGTCCCGACGGTGTTTGCGAAATCCCCGGTGGTATCACTAAAGAGATGATCGACTATATGCTCGTTATGCGTGCTTCTAACCGTAACAAAGTTGAAGATATGGCTACTAAATTCCCGAGGCTACTAAATTCACTGCCGGTAAGAAGGCTTGGAGCGTGAAGTGCGACATCGCTCTTCCTTGTGCATTCCAAAACGAGCTTAACGAAAACGATGCTAAAGAACTTCTTGCTAACGGTACTTGGTGCTGCTGCGAGGTTTCTAATATGGGTTGTACTCCCGAAGCCATCGCTGCATTCCAAAATGCAGGTATCCTCTTCGCTCCCGGTAAGGCTGTGAACGCTGGTGGTGTATCAGTATCAGGTCTTGAAATGACTCAAAACGCTATGCACATCAGTTGGTCAGGTGCTGAAGTTGATGAGAAACTCCACTACATTATGGAAAGCATCCACTCTGCTTGTGTTAAATATGGTAAGAAGGCTGACGGCACTATCGACTACGTTAAGGGTGCTAACATCGCCGGCTTTATGAAGGTTGCTCAAGCAATGTTGGAGCAAGGTATCGTATAATAGACACTTCTCTAATAACAAACATATCGGGGCAGGTACGCTCCGATATGTTTGCTACATAAACCTTAACTCTTTGTTGCTCAATTAATTAAAGTAAACATTAATTACAAATAAAACCGTTTATGAAAAAACACAATTTCAACGCAGGACCCTGCGTATTGCCCAGACAGGCTGTTGAATCGGCTATCGAGGCTATTCGTGACTTTGACAACACCGGTATCGGTATCTTGGAAATCTCTCACCGTACTCCCGGTTGGGAACGTATTATGGCTGAAACTGAACAGTTGTGGCGCGACCTCTTGAATATTCCCGATGACTACGCAGTATTCTTCCTCGGTGGTGGTGCTTCTACTCAATTCTTTGAGGTTCCTGCCAACTTGTTGAAAACTAAAGCTGCTTATTTGCAAACTGGTGTTTGGGCTAAGAAAGCTATTAAAGAGGCTAAATTTTATGGCGATGTAGAGGTTGTTGCTTCTTCGGAAGACAAGAACTACACTTATATCCCCAAAGATTATACTATCCCTGCTGATGCCGACTACTTCCACATCACTACAAACAACACTATCTACGGTACTGAAATTCACGAAGATATCGACTCTCCCGTTACTTTGGTTGCCGATATGTCTTCTGACATTATGTCACGTCCCGTTGACGTTAAGAAGTATGGTATGATTTATGGTGGTGCTCAAAAGAACGTTGGTCCTGCAGGTGTTACTTTCGTTATCATCCGTAAAGACCTCATCGGTAGTTCTGAGCGTAAATTGCAAACTATGGTTAACTACGCTACTCACTATCCCGATGAAGCCCGCAACCGTTCTATGTTCAATACTCCTCCCGTATTCCCCATCTTCGTTATGCACGAAACATTGAAGTGGGTGAAAGAACTCGGTGGTGTTGAAGCAATGTACAAACTCAACAAAGAGAAAGCCGAATTGCTTTACAACGAAATCGACCGTAACTCTATGTTCGTAGGTACTGCTGTTAAGGAAGACCGTTCGTTGATGAACGTTTGCTTCGTAATGGCTCCCGGCAAGGAAGACTTGCAAGACGAATTTATGGCATTCGCCAAAGAGCGTGGTATGGTGGGTATCAAGGGTCACCGTTCAGTTGGTGGTTTCCGTGCTTCTCTCTACAACGCTTGTCCTAAAGAGTCGGTTGAAGCGCTCGTTGCTTGTATGCAAGAGTTTGAAAACCTTCACAAATAATATTCTTACACATTAACTATATGCGTCCCCGAGTAGCCTCGTGCTACACGGGTGCGCATTTAACCCATTAAAACGATAACTCGCAATGAAAATTCTTGTTGTCACCGAAAAACCCTTTGCTGCTGTTGCTGTTAAAGGTATTCGTGAAGTAGTAGAGGCTGCCGGTGCAGAACTCGTATTGCTCGAAAAATATACTGAGAAAGCCCAACTTCTCGCTGCTGTTGCCGATGTTGATGGTATCATCATCCGTAGTGACAAAGTAGATGCTGAAGTGTTGGATGCTGCTAAAAACTTGAAAATCGTTGTTCGTGCCGGTGCCGGTTACGATAACGTTGACCTTGAGGCTGCCACTGCACACAATGTATGTGTAATGAACACTCCCGGCCAAAACTCTAACGCTGTTGCCGAGTTGGCTCTTGGTATGATGGTGATGATGGCTCGTAACCTCTACGATGGTACATCGGGTACTGAGTTGAAAGGTAAGACTTTGGGTATTCACGCTTTCGGTCAAGTGGGTCGCAATGTCGCTCGCATCGCTCAAGGTTTCGGTATGGAAGTGTATGCTTTCGACCCCTTCTGCCCTGCCGAGGCTATCGCTGCTGCAGGTGTTAAGCCTGTTGAGACTGTTGAGGAGTTGTATCGCAACTGCCAATACGTTTCTTTGCATATTCCTGCTACTGCCGAGACTAAAAACTCTATCAACTACTCACTCACTTCTATTATGCCCAAGGGTGCTATGCTCGTAAATACTGCTCGTAAAGAGGTTATCAACGAAGCCGACCTTGTTCGCATTATGGAAGATCGTGCCGATTTCCGTTATGTTTCGGATATCGCTCCTGCCAACCTCGATGAGTTGAAAGAGAAATTTGAAGGTCGTGTATTTGCTACTCCCAAGAAAATGGGTGCGCAAACTGCCGAGGCTAACATCAACGCCGGTATTGCTGCCGCTCACCAAACTATCGGTTTCTTGCGCGACGGTATCGAAAAATTCCGCGTAAACAAATAATTGACGCATTATAGGGCATTATGCTCTATGATATAGTAAAGAGGGTAGCCCTTGTGGGCTTGCCCTCTTGTTTTATCTTTAAAAATACTATTTATAGATATTCGTAACTGTGAAAAAGTTTCAAGCAATCTGTAATTCGGCATCTCCATTCTCATTGAATGAAGAAAATCTTTCGTGCCTATGCGACCATCTGGGTATTGAAGCAACGAATCATCGTTCGCAACAAGTAGTGTTAGAGCGATTGAAAGAACTCATTTTACAGCAGTTGAAACCTGCCGAGCAAGATGAGTACATAACCTATGTCGAATTACATAAATTACGTGATGCTTATATCTATTATCAAGGCTTATACAACGATAGTGAGTATGACGAGTGTTTGAAACTTTTAGAAACTTTGTTTTATCTGGGTGGAAATAGTTTAGTCAGGTTGCGTCCTTTCACAGCTGTGCAGCAGTGGAGTAGTGCAATATCGTATCTGAAGTGCTATGCCACTTTGCATAAGTCAAGTAACATAATTGTTCCAAAAGTATATCAGAAACAATACGACCGTATAGAGGCTGTTAAATGTATCAAAAGATACGGTGTGAAGGTATATATAAATTCGGAAAATGAGTTGTGCTTTGAGAATGAACATCTTGTAGCCAAGCGAATATGTGAAAAGGTGAGAGCAATAGGTGGTACTCGTTTTGTAGAAAAAATTATATCTGTTGCCGAATATAATGCCGATATAGACAGACTGCAACTGCCTGTAAGTAGGAATGAACTTCAACCATTGTCTGTTACACCTCTTTGTGCTTGGGGATATTTGTTGAACGTAGGTCTGCGAATGACAGGACATAAAGGCTCAGAAGAAAACCTGAAGAAATATTTTAAAGAAGTGATTTTGTTGTCAAATGCTCTTTGTCGTGCAGTTTATAATGTTCAGAGTTATTCGATATGGGAAGATATATTTCATACCGATATCGATATAAGAGAATACTTCCGTAAATTGACACTATGCGATAGTATCTATTATCTACAACAAAATAGTAAATCGTTTTGCAAGAAGTTCTTCTCCTTTCTTCTCGATGAGTTGGATAAGCAAGGCATCACTATGTCGCCACAATATACTTTGCAAGAATATAAGGAGGTAATGCTGGCTATGATTGATATGACAGATTACAAGAAATTTGTGCGTTTAAATTGTTGCGACATTAATATTTTACCTAACAAACAGCATCAGTATTATATTATTGAAGACATTACAAAAGATTGTGTAAACCCGTGCTATGAATTACCTTGCGACTATGACCGAGTAAACTATTCTGAAACTCCATCTATAAGATTATCCCAACGTACTATCCTACTATATCCTACTACTATCGGTGTATGGGGGTGGTATGAATTATTGCTTACCAAAATACGTCAGCAAAACAGTCATAATTCAAAGGTAAATGGACAACACAAAACTATCGATATAGACAACAAGGTAGGCTCTCTATTAGAACTATTTCTTAAGAATTCTTTTGCCGAAAAAGGCATCGTAACGTATAGTGGTCGTTACAATACAGCAGATTGTAAGGGCGAGTGTGATATAGTTTTGGAAGCAAAAGATAAAATATGGTTCATAGAGGTCAAAAAGAAAACTATGACACGTAATGCTCGTAAGGGTTATATTTACCAAATAATTCTTGACCTTGCCGGAAGTCTTGTCAGCTCACAAGAGCAAGCCTTAAGGGCACAAAGGTGTCTGATGGTAGATGGTACGTTGAAACTCGAAAAATCTTCAAATAAACATTATGTGTTGCCTTACAATAACAGGAAAATAGAACGAATGACTCTTACTCTCAACGATTATGGCGCTTTGCAAGAGAATATCATTGCCGAAAATATTATGGATGAATTTGTGAAATGTCGATTTTCAGTTAATGTTGATGAGATAAATAATTATGAACCAGATGGAGGCAAGCAGAGTGAAATAGTGAAAGGATTTGATAACTTAACAAGAAAGCAGAATAGTATTATTAATCTTCTCAATGATATAGAAAAGCAAGATTCGGAGTGTGTAAAAAGGATATTTTTTAATACTGCCTTTTTTAATATGGAGCAACTCTATTATCTCATACAACTGTCCGATGACGTTGAACACCTGAATGAGATATTTAATAGTCTGAAATATGTCAGTTTTGCTACCAAGAATTTTTGGATTGAGTTGCCTCTAAAAATTGTATCACAAAAGAAATGAGGCTGTATCAAAATTCCTGTAATAATCCTCAGTCAGCAGGACAGACAGTACTCTGATTTAGAGGAGCAGAAGCCTGTGGCTTTAAGTCATCGTAACGCTGATTTCTCCTCTCTTAAATCAAGGGTAATTCCGATCGAGAAATTGGGCAGCTTGCAACGGAGGGATATTTTCAATTTTGATACAGCCTCTCTTTATTGTTACCTGTAAGTGTTCTGTAATAGATATGCAAGCATATCATCCTCTCCACATTCAACTATTTCACCGTTATGAGTTCATATTGACGTGTGCCGAGTCCTATCTTCTCGCCGTGTTCGAGGGCTGCTCGCCAATGAGTATCGGGGTGCAGTAGGTGGAACTTGTCCTCTCCCTCAAGCGTGCCGTGATTGTGGTTGCAGTGCAGTATATTGTCCGACTTGAGTGCCGGTGCTGCTATCACCATATCGGCGCAGGCTTGGTCGAGTGCCACAGGGTCGAACGATGCCAAGATACCGATGTTGGGTACGATGGCGGCATCGTTATGATTCCAGCAGTCGCACTCGGGCGATACATCTACAATAAAACTGACGTGGAAGTGTGGCTTATCCTTCAGTACAGCCACCGTATATTCGGCTATCTTATAGTTGAGGCGTTCGGTTGTATCGTCGGCACCCGGCACAGCAGCACCATATTGGCACATTGCTATACACTGTCCGCAACCTACGCAGCGAGTGTAGTCTATAACGGCCTTGCGATCGACCAGCGACAGTGCGTTGTGGGCGCAATTGCGCACACACATACCACAACCTATACACTTATGCTCCTTGATGCGTGGTTGTGAGCCACTATGCAGTTCGAGTTTTCCTCCACGACTTGCAGCACCCATACCTATGTTTTTCAACGCTCCACCAAATCCGGCTTGTTCGTGACCTTTAAAGTGGTTCATCGATATAATAATATCGGCATCGGCAATGGCTGTGCCTATCTTGGGGCGTTTGCAATACTCTCCGTCAATGGGTATTTCGCGATAATCTGTACCTTTCAAGCCGTCGGCTATGATTACTTGGCATTGTGCCGAGATGGGGTTGTAGCCATTCTCCATTGCACTTTGCAAGTGATCTACTGCATTGGCACGACGACCGGTATAGAGGGTGTTTGAGTCGGTAAGGAACGGACGGCCACCCAATGAGCGCACAATGGCAGCCATACGAGCAGCGTATTGTGGGCGCAGGTAGGCAAGGTTGCCCGGCTCGCCGAAGTGTATTTTTATGGCGGCAAATTTGTTCTCAAAGTCTATGTCGGCAATACCGGCACGGCGCACAAGTCGCTCCATCTTATCGATAAGGTTGCTCTGTGGAGTTGTGCGCATATTCGTGAAAAATACTTTTGCTTTTTCCATATCTCGCAGTTTTATGATTGTTTGGTTATATACTCTTATTCGTGGTGTTATATAATGTGTTGCATAGGCTATAATCGTTTTCAAAATTATAACTAAAATTTGAATATCGGAAGTTAAATAACGCTTTTTTGTAGCAAGGGTATATATTATTTGTACTACATTTGCGATAACGCTACTAAATGCTCCTTATATGAAACGAATTATCACCCTGTTAACAATTGCTATGGCACTGTTGTTTGTATCGTGCCGACAACAGCCTGCTGAGATAGAATATTTCCCTTTCCGTACCTCTAAAACCGACCTTTGGGGTATGATGAGTACCAATGGTGAGGTGCTGTGCGACGGCAAGTTTATGAACATTCCCGATGTTGCTGTCCGTGGCGTATTTATTGCGCGCGAGGATGATGGCGTATTGGGTTACTACACAACCGATAAGAAGGTACAGCGTATTAACGACGAGCGATATGTCGTAGCCAAGCCGTTCCTGTTTGACAACTATGCTGCTGTGTGTCGCGAAGGGGATACACACATTACAATTATCGATATAAAGGGTAGGGAGGTTGCCTCATTGCCCGATAGTGTTGCCGATGTAGGTCTGTTTGCCAACGGAATTGCTCCGTTTATGATAGACAATATTGTACCCCGTATGGGATATATCGACTATCGTGGCAACGTTGTCATAGAGCCTCGGTACCGATTTGCTACAAACTTTATATGTGGCGTTGCACTTGTCGAAGAACTTGTAGGCTTCAAGCAACAACTTACCATTATCAATCCCAAGGGCGAGGTTATATACACATTCGACCACCTGTGGCGACCCTTGGCAAGCGAATACAGCGACGGAATGTTGGCTGTGATAAACCCCCAAGGTGCGATTGGATTTCTCGACACACAAGGCCGACTTGCCATCGAGCCATCCGACCGTTGGCGTATGTGCCTGCCTAATAACCCCTCTACAATACCCTACACATTTAAGGATGGGCGTGCCATATTCTCCGACGGTTTTCACTATGGGTTGATAGATAAGAAGGGCAACATCGTAGTTCCGGCGCAGTACCTCAACATATACTTGGGTGAGGGTGGGCTGTTCGTAGCCGAGAATAAGGAGCATAATTGGGGCTGCATCGATAAGAATGGCGATATTGTCATACCGTTTGAACACCTACCCGGAGTCATACGCAAGTCTATCACCCCACGCACTATCATTATGCAGAACGAGGCGCAACGTTATCGCCTTATCGACAACCGAGGTGAGGTAATAAGTAAGCCTTTTGAAAATTATCAAATCAAATAACAACAAACGTGAACATTGTTGCATTGTCCGTTGTTTAAAAGCAAGTAAACCAATTAAACAATAGACAATGAAAAAGACAATTCTTCTATGGGCTGCCGCAGCCCTGCTGACAGCCTGCAACGGCAATCGTGCTAACAATACCATCGACGATGCCGCTTACATCGAGGCTGCCGATTCGACCGGTGTAATGGATGTGTATGCCTACGAAGGTAACATCAAGGCTCACGGTAATATGCCGGCTGCACATTATATGGTGGTAATTAGTGAGCAATTGGATAGTATAAATGGCACCTACACAATGACCACAACATATATTGTAGCCGACTCTGTCAAGAACAATCCACATCGCAGTCGTGGTAAGAAATTTACACATTGGGGCATCCCGGGACACCACAATGCCAAGGTATATACTCTTGCCCCCGACAGTGGCGCAACCGACTCGGTATTTCTCTATGTTGAGAGCGATACTACAGTGATTATGCTCGACAAGAACAAGCATCACCCCGAGCATCCCGACCACTTCCGTCTATGGAAGAAAAAACATACCCACAAATAATACCACTACAAAATTAACTTCATAAAATCAGATTGGTTTTTAGCGTGGCTGCATCGGAATGAATAGTTCCGATGCAGCCTTTTCTATTTGTTACAGTTGGCTAAATGTATGGTCTTGTGTGTGAACATAAGAGTAGTATGTATTCTTCTCTGCGAACTTGATAATCAGAAAACGACATAGTTATTCTCGGTGGCAAACAGTCGTTCTGACGGGCATATAAGTAGTGTGAGTGTCGCTTTTTATGGTTTGCTACTGCGTTACCTTTCCTTGTATATGTAGGCAGGGTGGACAAAAAGTAGGATAAAAACCTTATAATTGTTTGATTTACATATCTTTGCAAAGATTATTATTGATATGCTAAAAAAAATGCTTTTATTGTAGCTCTTCCAATGTGGTCAAGAATGGTCTGAGAGGGCGAAAACAAATGTACAAATGCAAAGATTGTGGCAAACAATTTATAGGCGGTGCAAGACGTAACAAGTCACAAGTCATAACCGAATATATTGAGGGCAAGCAAACACTGGCGCAACTTGCAATAAAGTACAATGTTTCAGAAAGAACAATCCGTAGAGATTTAGAGGGGATGCACTTTGTACATAAGATTGCTAAATACAAAGACGTAACCATACAACTAGATACAACATATTGGGGCAGGAACTTCGGCCTAATGGTTATTAAAGATGTTCTTCGCAAGAAAGTACTGTGGCATAAATATGTCCGCAGTGAAACCGTAGCTCAATACATAGAAGGTGTATCCTGGCTCAAATCTAAAGGTTTCAAGATATACGGAGCTGTAATCGACGGCATGCGAGGTTTGGCACAAGCCTTATATCCCATACCCGTCCAAATGTGTCAATTCCACCAAATACTCATTACACGCAGATACTTGACACAAGAGCCCGATATTGAAGCCTCTGTTCAACTTTTAGACTTGGTTAAAAGTATCACAAGAATGGATAAAGAAAGTTTTGTTGGTGCATTTAACGAGTGGTATGAAAAATATAAAGATGTGCTGAACGAGCGCGTTCACGACAAGAGAATAAAACGATCCACACCACCATATATGCGCCCAAGGCTTCGTAGTGCGTATCTTAGTCTTAAACGCAACATGCCGCTACTATGGACTTTTTACGACCACCCCGAGACTGGATTGCCAAACACGAATAATGCCATTGAAGGATTGTTTTCAGACATAAAAAGCAAATTAAGAGCTCATAGAGGTATAAGTAAGGGCAACAGAAAGAAGTTATTAGATGAATATATCATGAGGCATTATTAGGTGCGAAATTCCTCAGATGAGCGCGCTCATCTGAGGAATCCATCCTACTTTTTGTCCTATAAGAGATTTTTTACTTTTATTCATCCTACTTTTTGTCCACCCTGCCTAAAATCGGGGTAATTAAACTTATAGTATTATTTTCATTCTAATTATTGTTAGGTTGCTAAACAACTTAATAAAACAACTTATTAACAAATTTATTAAATAATTTATATTCAATTATTTACATATTTAATAAACATACTTATATACAACATATCAACAACTTATAAACAATACTTTTATACTATTAAAAGTAATATTTAATATACATCTTGTATTGAATAATAAAACCTAATCAGTATTTTTGCAACAATGAATAAGCGACTCATCATATTATTGTTTATACTGTTTCAATTGTTTTTTCTTTCTCACGCACAGGAAGAAGAAGATATTTTTGATGAATCTCTTATACCTGTTATAGAAAATCCCGAATTAAGAATACAACCATACGAGGGTTTTTATTGGGCAGAAATTGAAGGAGATACGGTAATGGTTATACAAATGAAACCTTTTTATGTATATCCTCCACAAAAAAAATTCAAATCAAAAAAACAAGAGAAATTCTATAGAAGAACTGTGCGCGATGTAAAGAAAACATTGCCTTATGCCAAACTTATATATGATATTCTTGTTGAGACCTATCAGTATATGGAAACACTTCCCGACGATAAGGCTCGGCAAAAGCATATAGAAACAATGGAAGATGAATTATTTAAACAGTATAAACCTATACTCAAGAAACTTACTTATTCACAAGGTAAGATGCTTATAAAATTGGTTAATCGTGAATGTAACCAATCATCGTACGAAATAATAAGAGCCTTCTTGGGAAGTTTTCGTGCCGGTTTTTGGCAAACTTTCGGAAAACTATTTGGTGTTACACTCAAAGATGAATGGGATCCTGAAGGAAAAGACAAGGATATAGAGCGTATATGTGTATTGGTAGAACAAGGAATGCTCTGAAAAATAATATTTTACAAAGTTATCAACAATTGTTTATAACAACTATAAACCTCTATATAACTGCTTGAAAAAGTCCCATATAATCAATCCGGCAGTAACCGATACATTGAGTGAATGTTTAGTACCAAATTGTGGTATTTCAATACATCCATCACACATATCAACAACCTCTTGTTGTACTCCTTTTACCTCATTTCCAAGTATTACAGCATATTTTTCATCACTTTTCAACACTATATTCTGTAATGCTATGCTATTGTTAACTTGTTCAATACTATAAACAGTATATCCTTCCGATTTAAGTTGTTTCACAGCATCGGTAGTATTTTCATAGTAAACCCAATCGACACTATCTTCGGCACCCAATGCAGTTTTGTGAATATCGGCGTGAGGTGGAGTAGCAGTTATACCACACAAATATATCTTTTCTACCAGAAAAGCATCAGATGTACGAAAAACCGAACCTATATTATTCAAACTACGCACATTATCGAGCACTACTACAAAAGGTAACTTATCAGTATTCTTGTACTGCTCGGTCGATAATCTATCTAAATCTAATATACTCTTCTTTTTCATACACTTATTTATTAGCGAATGCAAAGATAAATAAGATATAAACAACAACAAAATAGATGTTGAAAACAACATAATTGATAGTTGAAAAAGTAATGAAAAATATAAGGCTTATAAACATCAACAATCTATCAAACCTACTCTGTTGATAACATAATAAATAATTAGTTCATTATAAACATCAAAAACTCCCTTTTTCAATACCTAAAATCGAAGAAAGTTATTAACTTTGCCACATTAAACACTAAGTTGATAAACTGTGTAAATACTTGATAATGATAAACTATTATTGTTGATAAAAAAAGAGTATATATTTACTTAATATTGATAACTTCAAAAGCAAGTTTTTAGAGAAAAAGTTATCCCTTATATTAACAAGATAATATCATCATCAAAAAATATTTTTAGAAAAAAAAATAAAATTAAATAATATATGATTGCTGTGGATATATCTCGTGGATATGTATGTGCTCCTATAGAAGAGGGAGTTGATATGATAGCAGAAATAAAGAGAATGAAAAAAGAAAAAAATGCTGTCATATTGGCTCACTATTATCAAGAAAGTGCTATACAAGATATAGCCGATTTTGTAGGTGATAGTCTTGCTCTTGCTCAATGGGCTGCCAAATGCGATGCCGATATATTAGTAGTGTGTGGTGTACATTTTATGGGCGAAACAGCCAAGATACTTTGTCCCAACAAGAAAGTACTTATACCCGATATGAATGCCGGTTGTTCGTTGGCCGATAGTTGTAAAGCCGAAGATTTGGCTGCTTTCAAAACTCAATATCCGGGATATAAAGTTATATCTTATGTCAATACCTCGGCTGCCGTAAAAGCACATACCGACATTGTTGTTACATCTACCAATGCACGACAAATAGTAGAAAGTTTTCCTGCCGATGAAAAACTTATATTTGGCCCAGACCGTAATTTAGGTAATTATATTAACTCTATTACAGGTCGTAATATGGTTTTGTGGAATGGTGCTTGTCACGTTCACGAAAAATTCTCTGTTGAAAAGATAGTGGAACTCAAGAAACAATATCCCAATGCACAAGTATTGGCTCATCCCGAGTGTAAAAGCACTGTTTTGGCACTTGCCGATAAGGTGGGATCTACAGCAGCATTACTTAAATATGCTATAAACAGCGATTGTAAAGAGTTTATAGTAGCGACAGAAAGTGGTATATTGCACGAAATGCAAAAGAATGGCAAGGGTAAAACTTTTATACCTGCTCCTCCTGCCGATAGTACCTGTGCTTGCAATGAATGTAATTATATGCGACTAAATACTATTGAAAAACTATATAATACATTGAAATATGAATTGCCCGAAATAACTGTTGATAGCCAAATAGCCGAAAAGGCTATAGCACCTATCGAAAAAATGCTTGAAATTTCGGCTCAATTGGGTTTATAAAAAAAGAATAAAATAATTTTATCACATAATACTCTCTATGGAATATAATTTTAAGGAAATAGAAAAACGTTGGTCACAATATTGGAAAGACAACAAAATATATAAAGTAAAAGAAGATAGTAGCAAACCTAAATATTATGTGCTTGATATGTTCCCCTACCCTTCGGGAGCAGGTTTGCACGTTGGTCACCCTCTTGGATATATAGCATCAGATATATATTCACGTTATAAAAGATTGAAAGGATTTAATGTATTGCATCCTATGGGATACGATGCTTACGGTTTGCCTGCCGAGCAATATGCTATACAAACAGGACAACATCCTGCTATTACAACCGAACAAAACATTGCTCGTTATCGTGAACAATTGGACAAAATAGGTTTCTGTTACGATTGGGATAGAGAGATACGCACTTGCGAGCCCGAATATTATAAGTGGACTCAATGGGCTTTCATTAAAATGTTTGAAAGTTACTATTGTACTTCTTGTAATAAAGCCCGTCCTATCAGCGAATTGATAGAAAAATTTGCCACTTCGGGTAGTGCCGAAATAAGTGCTGCTTGCAGCGAAGAGTTGAATTTCACTGCTGCCGAGTGGAATAATATGAGCGAAAAAGAGCAACAAGAGGTATTGATGAATTACCGTATAGCCTACCTCGGTAATACAATGGTCAATTGGTGTCCTAAATTGGGTACTGTATTGGCTAACGATGAGGTGAGTGAAGGTGTATCGGTTCGTGGAGGTTATCCTGTAGAACAAAAGGTGATGCGTCAATGGTGTTTGCGTGTATCGGCTTATGCACAACGTTTGCTCGAAGGTTTGGATAATATTAATTGGACTGAAAGTCTTAAAGAAACCCAACGCAATTGGATAGGTCGTTCGGAAGGTGCCGAAATGCAGTTTAAGGTAGATAACAGCGATATTGAATTTACTATATTTACAACTCGCGCCGATACTGTATTTGGTGTGACCTTTATGGTACTTGCTCCTGAGAGTGAATATGTAAGTAAAGTTGTTACTGCCGAACAACGTGCTGCTGTAGATGCTTATTTGGATAGCATTAAGAGTCGTACAGAGCGTGAGCGTATGATGGATCGCAGTGTTACAGGTGTATTCACAGGTTCATACGCTATCAATCCTCTCAGTGGTAAAAAAATACCTATTTGGATAAGCGATTATGTATTGGCCGGATATGGTACAGGTGCTATTATGGCAGTACCTGCACACGATAGTCGTGACTATGCCTTTGCCAAACATTTCAATCTGCCCATTATACCTCTTATTGAAGGTTGTGATGTTAGCGAAGAGAGTTTCGATGCCAAAGAGGGTATAATGATAAATTCTTGTGGTAATGGTCTTGATTTGAATGGTATGACTGTTAAGGAAGCCATTGCAGCCACCAAGAAGTTTATAGAGGAAAAAGGTATAGGCAGAGTTAAGGTTAATTATCGTCTGCGTGATGCTATATTTAGCCGTCAACGTTATTGGGGCGAGCCTTTCCCTGTATATTACAAGGATAATATGCCCTATATTATCGATGAGAAAGAGTTGCCCTTGCAACTTCCCGAAGTAGATAAATTCTTGCCTACCGAAACAGGTGAGCCTCCATTGGGTCGTGCCAAAAATTGGAAAACAGTAGATGGTTATCCTTTGGAGTTGTGTACTATGCCCGGTTTTGCAGGCTCTTCGGCTTATTACTTGCGATATATGGATCCTCATAACAATGATGCGCTCGTATCGAAAGAATCGAATGAATATTGGCGTAATGTTGACCTCTATATAGGTGGTACCGAACACGCTACAGGTCACTTGATTTACAGCCGTTTCTGGAATAAATTCCTATTTGATTTGGGTGTAATATGTGAGGATGAGCCTTTCAAGAAGTTGGTTAATCAAGGTATGATACAAGGTCGTTCAAACTTTGTTTATCGTATCAAAGACACCAATACATTTGTATCTTATAATCTTAAAAAAGATTATGATGTTACACCTATTCACGTCGATGTTAATATTGTCAACAACGATGTATTGGATATAGAGGCCTTCAAGGCTTGGCGTCCTGAATTTGAAACAGCACAATTTATACTCGAAGATGGTAAGTATATTTGTGGTTGGGCTGTTGAGAAGATGTCAAAATCGATGTTCAATGTAGTAAATCCCGACGATATAGTGGAACGCTACGGAGCCGATACATTGCGTTTCTATGAAATGTTCCTCGGTCCGTTGGAACAAAGTAAACCTTGGGATACCAATGGTATAGATGGTGTACATCGTTTCTTGCGTAAGTTGTGGAATCTTTATTTTGAAGGCGACAACGTGGCTGTTGCTGATACTGAAGCATCGAAAGCCGACTTGAAATCATTGCATAAACTTATCAAGAAGGTATCGTGGGATATAGAGAATTTCTCTTACAATACATCGGTAAGTGCATTTATGATTTGTGTCAACGAACTCACATCATCAAAATGTCGCAATCGTCACATTTTGCAACCTCTTACAATATTGTTAGCACCTTTTGCACCTCACATTGCCGAAGAATTGTGGCATAAAATGGGTAATGAAACATCGGTATGCGATGCTGTATGGTCCGAGTTTAATGAGGAATATCTCAAGGAAGATAGTGTAACCTATGCAGTATCTTTCAATGGTAAAGCCCGCTTCAATATTGAAGTAGCAGCAGGAACATCGCGCGAAGAAGTTGAGAAAATAGCCTTATCGCACGAATCTTCGGCAAGATGGATGGAAGGTAAAGAGCCTAAAAAGATAATTGTAGTACCCAATAAAATTGTGAACATTGTAATATAATAAGTTATGGTAGCAGCATTGAAAAACAATATTTGGATTCAAATTAAAGATTATTTCTTTATCATATTTGGTTCTTTTTGCTATGCTTTGTCTTGGCAAGGTTTTTTAATACCTAATGAACTTACTACAGGAGCCGTAACAGGTTTGGCTTCTATTATTTACTATGCATTCGGTACTCCTCCCATCGATGTTACTTATGCTGTTGTAAATGTTATATTACTTATTTTTGCATTGAAAATATTAGGTGTAAAATTTTGCATCAGAACTATCTTCGGTGTATTTTTCTGTTGGTTATTCCTCCATATATTACCCTTATGGATACCCGAAGGCCTTACCAAAGGTGACACCTTTATGGCTGCTGTAATAGGTGGTATATTGTGTGGTGTAGGTTTAGGAGTCGTTTTCACAGCCAATGGTAGTACTGGTGGTACCGATATCATTGCCGCTATGGTAAACAAGTATCGCAATGTAAGTTTCGGTAAGATGTTGTTGTATATCGATATTATTATCATTACTTCATCATATCTTGTATTCCACGATGTAGAGCGTGTTATTTACGGTTATATAATTATGTTTATCACTACAACAGTGTGCGATATGATTATAAATGGTATCAGAGCATCATCACAATTGCTTATATTCTCCGATAAGTGGGAAGAGATAGCCGAGCAAATATCACAAGAATTACAACGTGGTGTTACGGTTTTGGATGGTATGGGTTGGTACACCAAAAAATCTAAAAAAGTACTTGTTGTTGTAGCCAAACGTACACAAATAACACAAATACAACGCATCATTAAAGAAATAGATCCTAATGCCTTTATTTCTCAATCGAGTGTATCGGCAGTTTATGGTCAAGGTTTTGATAAAATAAAAGGATAAACAGCGTAATAAAAAGCCTTATTTATCGTTTTATAAAAGTAATTGAGTTGAAAATGAAACAAATAGTATTTGCAACAAATAATAAGCATAAACTCGAAGAAGTAAGAGCCATAGTAGGAAAATACTTCGATGTATTGAGTTTGTCGGATATTGGTTGTAAAGAAGATATACCCGAAACAGGGTGTACCTTTGAAGAGAATGCTGTTATGAAGGCTCAATATGTAAAAGATAAATATGGCTACGATTGTTTTGCCGATGACTCGGGGTTAGAGGTTACAGCACTTAATAATGAGCCCGGAGTATTTTCGGCAAGATATGCCGGTGAGCCTTCCGATTCTTTGCGTAATATTGAAAAATTAATGTTCAATATGCAAGGTGTTAAGGAGCGTTCGGCACGTTTCAGAACCTGTATAGCGTTGCTTTATGGGCATAAGGAATATCTTTTTGAAGGTTGTATAGAAGGTAACATTATTGATACTTTAAGGGGAACAAATGGGTTTGGCTATGATCCTCTTTTTGTACCTGTAGGTTATGATATAACCTTTGCCGAAATGAGTAGTGAGGAGAAAAATAAAATAAGTCACCGTGCCTTGGCTACGCAGAAACTTATTGATTTTTTGACCGATAAAATAGATTGCGAAGCATAAAACAAATAGAATTTATACAGGAAATATATACAACTATGATAAAAAAATTATTATTAGTAGTTATGCTGTGCAGTGCTGTATTGGTGCAAGCACAACAAGCAGTAGGTCAATGGCAAATATATCCTACAAAATCTACCACTCCCGGTATTGTGTATGAAAGTACCGGCGATGAAGTTTACTATATGTCGGGTACCAATCTTTTCTCGTATGATAAAACTACATCGGAGGTAGAAACATATAATACAGGTAATTATTTGTCGGATTCGGGTATTAAAAATATCTATTATAACTATGATAGAAATTACCTTATGATAGTATATAATAACTCGAATATTGACTTGATGTTTAATGATAGAGATGTTGTTAATATTCCCGATATTAAGAATACCATTATGATGTCATCTAAAGCCATCAATGACGTGTGCTTTAGTGATAATAAAATATATTTGGCTACCGATTTTGGTTTGGTTATACTCAATGATGAAAAGTACGAAGTTTATGAATCGTACATATACAATAGAGTATTTACCAAGATAACCAAAGCCGGTGATAAACTCTTTGCTCTTGTTGATAATAAACTATATATGTCTGCTGCACAGTCGGGTATATACGATTTTAATACCTCTTGGCAGCCTATCGATGTGAGCGAAATAGGTGGTAATCCTACCAACGTTTCATATCTATTGGCTATAGATGATAATCACGTTTTCTATGCTTTCGATTCTAAATCTTATCTATTGGATATAGAAGAATCTTCGTTTACCGAGCAACCTGCCTATTATTACACAGCAACTACTATAAACAAGACCAAAACAGGCGTTTTGGTTTCATTTACCGATAAAGTACACTTTGTTTCGGGAGAAGTACCTGTCGATAATAAGTTGAAAATATTGGAAATAAAAAATATAAGCAACTCCAATGCCAAAAAAGGCTACTATTCGTCGTATAATACCGATAAAACAGTGTGGTGTTCAGGTACAACCGGTATTTCACATTTCGATATTCAAGGCAGTACCTTTACTTGGTTGATTGAGCCTACAGGTTATAATACATCGAGTGTTTTATTACCCCAATCAATATGTGTACACAATAACAAAGTGTATGTTAAGAATATGGGTGCGTATAACTATTCGTTGGATATGTCAACAGCAACAACTATAAGTGTTTATGATTTGTCTTCTTATCAATGGTCTATCCTTTCATTAGATAAGGTTGCTTATGGTGGTTCTGCAACATCAAAGGGTGTTTTGCGTTCCTCTTATAATTTAACTTTCGATCCCGATAGTGCCGATGTTTTCTATACCGGTTCGTGGTTTGATGGTTTGCATAAATTTAATGGTTCAAAGTATGTTGGTAATTACAATCAAAATAATTCACCATTGGCTATACAATGGAGTATGTTAGCCTCTTTCAGTGAATTTGACAATGATGGTAATTTATGGGCTCTTTTAATTAATAACCAATTAAGTAGCAATTCTGTTTTAGGATGCCTGCCAGCCAATAAAAAAGTTTTAGATCCTGCTCAAGTACAGATTTCAGATTGGACTACTTATGATGTAGGCTCTAATCTTCAATATTTGAATAATTTATTAGTGTGTAAAAAATCACCTTATGTATTTGTTATTCACGGCATTATGGTAAGTCCTACCCGTGTTTCCGTGATTAACCGTAATACAGGTGAGTCGCGAATATTCTCAACCTTTACCGATCAAGATGGAGGCTCTTTTGGAAGTGGAGTTCTTCACTTCCTAACTGCTGCCGAAGACGTTGATGGTAATGTGTGGATAGGTACAACTTCCGGTCCTATCATTTTGAGTAATTTGTCGAATATAATGAATAGTAACTATCGTTGTACTCGCATAAAAGTACCTCGCAACGATGGTACCGATTTTGCCGATTATCTGCTTGAAGATGAAGCTATCAATACTATTGTTGTTGATGGTGCTAATCGTAAATGGTTGGGAACATCTTCATCAGGTGTTTATTTGGTAAACCCCAATGGTACAGAAATATTGGAGCATCACTCTATTGATAACAGTTTGTTGCCTTCTAATCTTGTGTATGATATGGCAATGAATGAGTCAACCGGCGAATTGTTTGTTGCCACTGAATTGGGTGTTGCCTCATATCGTTCGGACGTATCACAGGCTGCCGATAATTATGACAATGTTACTGTTTTCCCCAATCCTGTTCGCCCCGATTATACAGGTTGGATTACAGTACAAGGCTTGATGGAAAACTCGTTGGTAAAAATTACCGATGTTGCCGGAAACCTTTTCTCGCAAGGTTATGCCAATGGTGGTACGTATGTGTGGGATGGCCGTACAGCCGATGGCGAGCGTGTTAAGACAGGTGTTTACCTGATATATGCTTCGCAAAGTGGTGGCAAAAGTGGTGTTGTTGCCAAGGTTATGGTTGTAAACTAATACTCATAGGGTGAGTATTAATACCTTATATGAAAGCAATATTGCGAAAGATTTATCATTTTGTATTGGCTCTTATTTATTGTGGTGATAAATATGAGTGCCCTTGCTGTGGCAGAAAATTTCGCAAGTTACGAGTAATAAACAATAACAAGAATGGCCGTAAAGGTGCTTGTTGGTATTGTGGTAGTTATGAAAGGACTCGCTCCTATAAGTTGTATTTGGCAGACTTTATAAGTCATCTCGACCATAAGATAAAGTTTCTACACATCGCCCCCGAAGAACAATTGTTCCAATTCTTGTCGAATAATGGCTCCATCGATTATACAGCCGGCGATAAGCGTATGGAGGGTTATCACTATCCCAAGAGTGTTGTAGATGTAGATATATTGCACCTTCCGTTTGAAGATAGTTCTTTCGACTTTGTTATGTGTAGTCACGTCTTGGAGCATATCAAGGATGATAAAACAGCCATTGCCGAGTTGAACAGGGTGTTGAAATCGGGTGGTATGGGTATTATACAAGTGCCTCTCGATGATAAGTTGGATATTACCGATGAAGAAGGTTTCGATGAAAACTTAACACCGGCTCAGCGACTTGCACGTTTTGGACAGTTTGATCACGTTAAGATGTATGGTAAAGACTTTTTCGACCGACTCCGTCAAGGTGGTTTTGAGGTGGAACAATTTGTTTTTCCCCACTCTGTGCGTGAGCGTTATGGTCTTAATGATGATGAACCTATAACAGTTGTCTATAAGCACTAATCATCTTGTTACCCACCCATATAGAGAGTGAAGGTATTATGAAACATCCTCTTGAAAAGTTTATCTACTGTCCTTGTTGTGGCTCGTCACAATTTGTTGTGAATAACGCATCCTCAAAGCGTTGTGAGTCGTGTGGTTTTGTCTATTATTTCAACCCACGGGCAGCGGTTGTGGCTGTTATTCGCGATGAAAAAGGGCGATTGCTTGTAGCCCGTCGTGCCAAAGAGCCGGCGCGTGGCACTCTTGACTTGCCGGGTGGCTTTACCGAGTGTGGCGAAACAGCCGAATATTCGCTCTCTCGCGAGGTTTTGGAAGAAACTGGTATAAGTATCCAATCGGCACGATATCTCTTCTCACAACCCAATATTTACCCTTATTCGGGCATTGATATTCATACGATGGATTTGTTTTTTGAAGTTCGGGTAGAAAGTACCGTCGTTTTTAAGAGTCAGGATGATGTGGCTGAATTGTTTTGGATAGATATAAATGATATCGATATCAATGATTTTGGCTTGAAATCGATAAGAGAGGGTATAAAACGATTGTTTTTTTAAGGTGCTTATTTAATCCAATATATCCAAGTTTGCAGTGAAATAAGCAAGGCAACCAACACAAAAAATATAATTCTATAAGTTCTTTCTTGTCTTGAGGTGAAGAAGTAACTCAATTGCAGGGCTACACAACTGCACAGCAGTGGATAATAGGCTGTGTGGTGTGAGTTGTCTATTATCATAATCAAGCAGGTGTAAACCGATAATATGTTTATAAAGCCATTCATTGCTCGGCTTTTTATATTGTCGTTGTAGGCATTTATAAGGTTGCACACTCCGGCAAAGAGTCCTAATAATGCTATGAACAGTACCGATAATGTTTCGGTTGTAAATACAGGCATTTGCAGTGTTATGGCTAATGCGTCAATATTGGCTTGTGATATATCGGCGCATCCCATACCCCATATTATCCAATAGGGCGTGATTAAGCCTATTATCAGTGCGGCAAATGTTTTGAAAGAGCCTATTTGCATCTGCATCATACCCGGTATGAATATGGGTAGCAAATACAGGGCTCGCGCATAGAATATGCCGCAAATGGCAAATAGTAAACCTATTATAAAGCACTTTTCGGTGGCTTGGTTATCTTGATAACTCGAGTAGAGTATGAGTATAGCCACTCCCAACATAAGTGTTACTATGTTGGGTAGTGAAAAGTAGGTTATCAGTGTGGGTTGCAAGGTCAGGAACAGCAATATGAAACAGATGGGTAACAGGCTGTTTTCCTTGATAAGTCGGTATTGTATAGCCATTTTGTTAAACAAAACGGCTGTCATTATTATTGTTGTGATGTTGATAAAAATTGAAAGACTTCCTGCTATTGTCATAGCCGAAAACCAATCTTTTATCACACCTTGTGGTTGATAATAAGTGGGCGTGATGCCTTGTATAATTACAGTAGTGATGATAGCCACAAATACTATTGTGGCTATCATTGGGGTGTATATATGTATTATACTTTTATTCAACCTATTATAGTTTTTCCAAGTCGCTACCTATATCACGACGGTTGTATTTACCCTCAAACTCTATCAACGCTGCCGATTGGTAAGATGTTTCGAGAGCCTCTTTTCGGGTGTTACCGTATGATGTTACGGCTATAACGCGTCCTCCCGATGTTACTATTTTACCCTCTTTATTGGCTGTTCCGGCGTGGAATATCACACTGTTTTTCACCTTGTCGAGTCCTGTTATCTCTTTGCCTTTCTCGTAGTTGCCGGGGTATCCACCCGAAACCAACATTACAGTAACGGCTGCGCGAGGGTCAATATCGAGGTTGCGCTGGTCGAGTGTTTGTGTGGCAACACCTTCGAGCAGGTCCACAAGGTCCGATGCAATACGAGGCATTACAACTTCTGTTTCGGGGTCGCCCATACGCACGTTATATTCTATCACCATAGGCTCACCGGCTACATCGATAAGACCCAAGAATATAAAGCCTCTATACTCGATATTCTCTTTTTTCAGGCCCTCGATAGTGGGTATGATAATGCGTTGCTCAACCTTTTGCATAAAGGCTTCGTTGGCAAAGGGTACAGGCGAAACGGCTCCCATACCACCTGTGTTGAGGCCTGTATCGCCCTCTCCTATTCGTTTGTAGTCTTTGGCTACGGGCAGTATCTTGTAACTTGCTCCATCGGTGAGGACAAATACCGAACACTCTATACCCGATAGAAATTCCTCTATAACTACCGTTGCACTCGCTCCACCAAACATACCGTCGAGCATTGCTCGCAATTCGTTTTTGGCCTCCTCGAGTGTGGGGAGTATAAGCACGCCTTTACCGGCTGCCAATCCGTCGGCCTTCAGTACATAGGGTGCTTTGAGTGATTCGAGGAATGCATATCCCTCTTCTATATTATCGGCTGTAAAACTGCGATAACGTGCTGTAGGTATGTTATGTCGCATCATAAAGGCCTTGGCAAAGTCTTTGCTGCCTTCGAGTTGCGCTCCCGCCTTCGACGGACCTATAACGGGTATGTGGCTCAATTCGCTATTGTTGCCAAAGTAGTCGTAGATACCCTTTACCAAAGGATCTTCAGGGCCTACAACAACCATATTGATGTTGTTTTCTATTGCAAATCGGGCTACAGCATCAAAGTCGGTAGCCGATATGTTAATATTTTCACCATAACTTGCTGTACCGGCGTTACCGGGAGCAATAAAGAGTTTTTCGCAGCGAGGGCTTTGTGCCAATTTCCAAGCAATGGCACATTCGCGACCTCCCGAGCCTAAAAGAAGTATATTCATATTCCTGTGTTTTGTTGTTTCTTATTGTTGTTTTTTGCGTGAGCGCATACGGCTGCCGGCTGTGGTTTTCTTGGGCATTACCGTTTGTTTTTCGCCATCGTTCATCTTTGCTGTTGTGGCTTGTTTCCTGTCGGTATTATAACTGCGCTCGTTGGTGGGCTTGTTGTTGCGCTCGTATGGCTTTCTATCGCGTTCACGAGGCTTTTTATCTTCGCCTTTATTGTTATTGAAGCGATGTTCGCTACGCTTGCCAAAGGGTTTTCTGTCGTCCTTGCGAGGCTTATCCTTGCTGCGCATAGGACGTGGTTTGGGAGGCTCGGTAGCAGTGGCGCGTTTATGTGCCGCATACGTTCCTTCAAATATTTCGTATTTACGGAATTCGCATTCAAGCGCACCGTTCAACGTCGGTATTTTGGCCGATGGTTTAAGACCTATTTTGTCGAAATGCTCTTGTCGGTAACCCAATACCCACGCTGTATATCCCTTAAAGACGTGTTTCAGTCTGTTTCCTATAGCCTCGTACAAGGCTTCCATATCGCTCGAACCTATACGCTCGCCGTATGGAGGGTTGGTAATGAGTACGCCCTTCTCGGCAGGTGCTGTTTCGTAACTTTGTATGGGTTGGGTAGTCAGTTCTATATATTTACCCACACCGGCACTCTTTATGTTGCGCTCGGCTATGGCAGTGGCCTTTACCGAGATATCCGAGCCGTATATTTTGTGTTCAAAGGCTCGTTCGTTGCTATCGTCATTATACAACTCCTCGAGCAAATCGGCGTCGAAATCGCTCCAACGCTCGAATGCAAAGTGTTGACGGAATATACCCGGATAGGTATTTGTGGCAATGAGAGCGGCTTCGATAAGGAACGTTCCCGATCCACACATTGGGTCTATCAGGTCACACTCGCCGCGCCAGCCGGTGAGCATAATAAGACCGGCAGCCAACACCTCGTTGATAGGAGCCTCGGTTTGTGCATCGCGATAGCCACGTTTGTGTAGCGACTCGCCCGAACTGTCGAGCGACAGTGTACAACTGGTGTTGTTGATATGCAGGTTAAATTGTATATCGGCATTGGTAAGGCGCACCGAGGGGCGTTTGCCATAACGCTCGTTGAAGAAGTCGGCTATGGCATCCTTCATACGGTATGTGACAAACTTCGAGTGGCGAAACTCCTCGGAGAACACCACCGAGTCGATAGAGAATGTTGTCGATACCGACATCAACTGTTCCCAATCATAGTTGCGCAGGGTGTTATACACTTCATCGGGGTTTGAAGCCTCAAAATGCAAGATGGGTTTAAGAATGCGCAAAGCAGTGCGACAAGCCAAGTTGGCCTTATATAACAAGGCTTTATCACCTTGGAACGAAACCATACGACGTCCCACTACTACATCGCTACCACCCAATGAGGTAATCTCCTCTGCCAAGACACCCTCAAGACCTTGAAAAGTCTTGGCTACAATTTCAAATTTTTCGTTTTGCACCTGATATAATTTTATGTTGCAAAGATAGTGCAAGCCGAGAGGAGAACAAAATAAATTTATTTATTTTTTCTCCCGAGGCGCAGCCTATCTTGGGCGCAAGCCACCATTGCGATTGAGCGAGAGTAGAGTTGAACTTGCTCAAACTATACCGAGTGTGAGCAATATGGGCGTTAGCCAAAGATTTAAAGCCGTAGGCTTCTGCTCCTCTAATTTAGAGGAGCTGTCAGCATTGCTGACTGAGGAGTATTACCGGAATTTTGACACACCCTCCGAGGCGCAGACCATCTTGGGGTGGGTCACCTCCAAAAAATGCGAGAAGACAATCTTTTTATAAAATAGGAAGTGAAACACACTACTTATTACTTATTGGAGTATTTTCACTTTAAAATTTTGAGAGAAATATTTGAAAAATCAAATATAAACTCTACATTTGCGATAATTATTGTTAAAGCGTATATCGACGCTTATTCTTGACGACTTAGAATCTCGCAAATTCAAAACCAAAGTCAAGAGTGAGTACACGATAGAGGCGTTATTGTATGTTTATACATACTCTCTGCTATGCCTATAGGTATGGTTGAGTTGTTGTATATAATACAGCGTGAGGCTTCTTCGTTGCTCGTTCTACTTTGGTGGGCAATGCGAGAGCCTTAAGTCGTGGGACGAGTAACCGATACAGACTCTCACGCTTTTTTTATAACGCCCCTTTTGCTTGGAGAGTCTGCAAGAGGAACATAAAACCTTTACAGATGAAAAAAATTTCAATTCTTCTCGCATTACTCTTTGCGTGTTCATTCTTTAGTTTCGACGCTTCTGCAGTAGCCAAAAAAGTAGCTGTTTATGTCGAAGGTGAAATCAGTAACGATAACAAAACTATTATCAGTACGGCTGTTCTTTCTCGTATGTCGGGAAATAACGATTATGCCCCTTTCGAGCGCAACGCAACATTTATCGATGCACTTAATCAAGAACAAGACTTTCAACTTTCGGGTGAAGTTCCTGAGAGGGAGATACGCGAAGTAGGTGAACGTCTTGGTGTAGATTATGTTTTGGCTGTTAATGTTATTATCAGTTCCGACGATGTATGTTATATGTCGGCTCGACTTATCAACCTTGAAACCGGTGCTATTCTGAAGACAGTAAACCTCAATCGAAAATATACCGATTCTTCTGTTTTGACCACTCTTGCCAATAATGTAGCCTATCGTTTGCTTAACACAAAATCGAAGTAAATATGAAACGATATGTAATACTTTGTGCAATTATACTGGGTATGGTTGCACCGGCGACTATGGCTCAAGAAGCAGTGAAAAAAGTTGCCGTATATATGACAGGTAACGACGTTAGCGAATCTTACAAGAAAGTAATAGGAGCAAAACTTGTTAGTGCCATAACTGCTACGGACGAATATGCAGCGGTAGAACGCACTGCCGACTTTCTTGCAGCACTATCTGCCGAACAAGATTATCAAACATCGGGCGAAGTACGCGACAGCCAAATAGCACGTTTAGGACAAAAATTCGGCGTGCGTTATGTCGCTGTTGCCGATATGAGCGAGCTTTTCGACGAGATATTTATATCGGCAAGGCTTATCAATGTAGAGAGTGGACTTGTTGAGAATGCCTTTGATACCAGTGGACCGGTTGAAAATATGGCACAGTTGACAACCCTTTCTATGAATATAGCTAAGGGATTATTTAAAGGGACCTTTACTATAAAAAAATGCTCAACATACCCCAAACATTTATCTTTAAGAGCTGTTGCAAATGAGAAAGTCTATTATATTACAGTTGATGAATGGAAAGAATTGAGCGATGATGAAAAAGCATCAATTCAGAAAGGTGGTATTTGCTTGTTAAATACTCCTGCGGGTTCAATAGAACTTGAATTCGGTTGCGTGAGTTCAGATTTACATAAAGGTTTTGGTTACGCACGTTCTTATTCAGAAGAAATTTTATGCTATATAAGTAAAAACTACGAATCAATTGTAGAAGTAATGAATTATTTTGGAGGTCCACTGCTCCCATATGACAGGCCATATCTTTACCAAGGATGTGGGAGTCTTAACCATGTTTCTGATAAACGGACTGAAGATGGTTGGTGGTATACTGGTTGGTGGTTTACTGGTTATGGTATATATATTAATACCGGGCAAAAGAAATATTATGATTGTAGAGTAACTGATTATACATGCTATACATTGAAAATTAATAGAATTCTTTAATTATGAAAAACAACACAACATTTGCTCAGCAACTAATAATGGAGGTTGCTGAGCAAAAGGACGAACGTCTGCAAGATTTTCAAGATTATTGGAGTGAATATAGCGAAAATTACAACGATTATAACGATTGCCACGGAGATTACTACGATGCTGAATAATATATATTTACTGAATATATGTTCAGGTATTCTATCTGGACTTATAGCGTCTTTGATTTATGGTTTTTTGATTAATTATATAAAACGACCGAGTATCAGAGTTAGTAAAGACATTGGTGTAGAAGTACTACAGGATGGGCAACACATTTATCGGATAAGAATTTCCAATGAATCGAAACGCGATGCGTACGAGGTAAGGATTTTCTTTCGACTACGTTATAGAAATAAATATATGACCATAGAACAACCTTTTGTACCTGTTTTATGTGCAAAAAAAGGAGAAAATGATAATCCCAACAAATTTCAGCGTGAATTACCGTTCAAACTTACAAACATACGGAAAAGTAAAATAGAAGGATTTGGCTGTGATGAATTGGTAAAAAAATATGACAATGGTACATTGTGTTTTGATGACTTTAAAGACGAAGAAACTCAATTAGAAATAATACTATTTGCTGTAGATGGCAAAAGTGGTTTAGGATTTAAGTCTATTGTAAGAACTTATGACTATAAAGAGTTGAGTGAACATAAAAAAGAAGGCAAATATGATGTTAAAACGCTTAAAATTAAAAAAAAGAATACCGAGGATCCGATAGAATAATACAATGACAATTATAATAAAACCGACATTTGCTTGTAATTTTAGATGCATATATTGCTATCTAAATAATGATATAAAATCGGCCACATCGCTTATGCGGTATGAGGTAGCAGAACATCTCATATCGCAATTGATAGAGTTATGTCGTTCAAAGCGACATAAAGTCCTTACGCTGATATGGCACGGAGGTGAACCGTTGCTATGGGGTATTGACAACTATCGGCGAATTTTTCATTTTGCCCAAGAGATAGGTAAGGATATTTGTATTAAACAATGTATTCAAACCAACCTTTCTCTCATAAATGATGAGTATATAAATCTATTTAAGGAATATAACGTAAAGGTGGGGTTCTCTTTAGACGGTCCTCGTCAAATCAATGATGCACAGCGACTAACCTCAAAGGGTGAAGGTACCTTCGATACAATTATAGAAAAGGTAAATAAATGTAGGGAAGCCGGATTGAATATTGGTTGCATACTTGTGGGAAGTAAAAACTTTGTTGGGCATATACCCCAAGTATATAAATTCTTATGCAAACATAAATTAAACTTTAAATTCAATCCTTTGTTTGAAGCCGGTGAGGCTTTGATTGGAGGTAAATCAATTGCTATAACAACTGATGAGTATGCGCAAATGGCTATAGAATTGTTTGACCTTTGGTATTACGATACAGAGAATAATCTGAAGGAAACAACTTTTATTGACATAGCAAGCTATTTTGTAAGTAGAAGTAAGAGTAGCAGGAGCTGCATTTTCTCTACAAATTGCCAAGATAAATTTATGGCTGTTTCTCCTACAGGAGAGGTATTTCCTTGTGGTAGATTTTGTGAAACTGACACACGCTATTCATATGGAAACATCACCAAAGACCCCCTTGGTACTATTATCGAAAACAAAAAAGAGAGCGAAATATATAATCGTGGTAAACAAATAGAAAATAGTTCCTGTTCAAAGTGTCGATATTATCAACTTTGTTATGGAGGATGCCTCCACGATGGTTTTCTTGCGAAAGGTGATTTTATGTCCAAAACATTTTTGTGTGGTGCATATAAACAAATATTTGCTCACATAGAAAAGTGTGTTGCTCACTTAAAAAAAGAGGCGTAGTGTGAAGTGAATGAAACTGTGCGAAAAATTTGAATTTTGACATAGCCTCATTTTGTTTGATATTTTAATTATACACAGATTAGGTACTTTTATTACCGTTTGGTGTTTTCAAGTATATAATTGGGTTTACTTATTTTTCTCCCGAGGCGCAGCCTATCTTGGGCGTCAGCCAAAGATTTAAAGCAATAAGCGAGAGATTTGTGGCTTAATTTGTTTAAACGCGCACTCTTTTTTTATTTCCTTTTGTGAGATAAGGTTTCGCGCAGGCGTTTCAGGTGGTACTTCTTCATTTTTCTGCGGCGAAAGTCATCCTCTTTGTGTTGGTTGTAGTGATGTATAACGTCTTCGTAGTCAAATCCCGATACCGATGCATACTGTCGCAGTATATCCTCTTTCTGCTCGGTTGTGGTATCGAGGCGACAAAAAGCCTTGACACTCTCGCTACAAGTGAGAGGTCGGTTGTAGAATTTTGCCCTATTAAGATCGATAAGGTAGAATGTAAAACCCCCGTCGGCTTGTCGCTTTATGAGTATATTGCCTACCGATAGGTCGAGGAAATACACGCCCTTGCGATGAAACGAATTGATGTACTTGATACATTCGCCTATAATGTGTGGGGCATCTTGTGGAGGCTTGCGAAACAAATCGCCCAAGGTGTGGTCGTAGGCTATTTGTTGCGATATGTAGTAACTGCGATGTATGCCCAACAGGTTTTTCTCTATGATATAGGCTATGGGCTGTGGGGTGGAGATGTTCAGATTTAATAGGCGAACAGCATTTTTGTAGGAGCGTTCGGCCTTTGTCTTGCGACAATAGCGGTATATAAAACTATTGACCGGTATGGGTTTTTTGAAGGATTTTACATTCCACACCTCTCCTGCCACATTTATTTTCTTTATGCAGTTGCGTATGTTGTATATCACATCGCCCTCGTTGTCGAAGCGCGAGGGTATAGCCTCTATTTCGTTGCGTAGGTGTGTGTATAACTTATGTATATGGCAAGAGATTTTCATTTGTGTCAACTTGTTTTGTTGTTGCTATATGTAATAGCGATGATGCAAAATTAAAGTTTTTGTGTAGTTCTTGCAAAAATATCATTCTTATTTAACCTAAAAAGCCCTTTGAAAAGTGAATTTATCATAGATTTAGCCACCAAGCCATACCAACATTAGTTATTTATCGTTACCTTTGCCGTTGTGTAGCAATATATAGTTGTATGATTGTTGCAAATTTTTATTGCTTCGCATCGTAATGACAAGTAAACTGTAACAGACGTGAAGAAGTACGACTTTTTGGTTATTGGTTCAGGCATTGCCGGAATGAGTTTTGCCCTGAAGGTAGCCCAACGCGGTACTGTGGCGTTGGTGTGTAAGAGTGAGTTGGCTGATGCTAACACTTATTTTGCTCAAGGAGGTGTGGCCTCGGTAACCAATATGCTTGTTGATAACTTCGACAAGCACATAGAAGATACAATGATAGCCGGTGACTACCTGAGTGACCCTGTTGCCGTCGAGAAGGTTGTGCGCGAAGCACCGTCGCAGATACAGGAGTTGATAGGCTGGGGGGTTGACTTTGATAAGAATGAGAATGGCGAGTTTGACTTGCATCGCGAAGGTGGTCACTCGGAGTTTCGCATCTTGCACCACAAGGATAATACCGGAGCCGAGATTCAAGATAGCCTGATAAAGGCTGTCAAGCAGCACCCCAATATCACTATCTACGAAAAGCACTTTGCCATAGAGATTATCACACAACACCACTTGGGCGTTACCGTTACACGACAAACACCCGATATAGAGTGTTACGGTGCTTATATACTCAATCCCGAAACCGGTTTGGTAGAGACATTCCTATCGCGTGTAACCGTTATGGCTACCGGTGGTGTGGGTGCTGTATATAAAACCACTACCAACCCTCTTGTTGCTACGGGCGATGGTATTGCTATGGTATATCGTGCCAAGGGTACTGTTAAGGATATGGAGTTTGTGCAGTTTCACCCCACTGCGCTGTATCATCCCGGCGATCGTCCCAGTTTCCTCATAACCGAGGCTATGCGTGGTTATGGTGCTGTATTGCGCACCTGCGATGGCAAGGAGTTTATGCACAAGTACGATGAGCGTCTGTCGCTTGCCCCCCGTGATATCGTGGCGCGTGCTATCGATAATGAGATGAAAAACCGTGGTGAGGATCACGTCTATCTCGATGTGACCCATAAAGATCCCGATGAAACTCGCGCTCACTTCCCCAATATATACGAGAAGTGCCTCAGTCTGGGCATTGACATTACTCGCGATTATATTCCTGTTGCTCCGGCAGCGCACTACTTGTGTGGTGGCATCTTGGTTGACCTCGATGCACGCTCATCAATCAACCGATTGTATGCTGTAGGAGAGTGTGCCTGCACAGGGTTGCACGGTGGCAATCGTTTGGCATCCAATTCGCTCATTGAGGCTGTTGTTTATGCCGATGCTGCTGCCAAGCACTCATTGGAACACTTACACGAATATGATTTCCGTACCGATATTCCCGAATGGAATGCCGAGGGTACTGTTCCCAACGAAGAGATGGTGCTCATCACACAGAGTGCCAAGGAGGTGTGCCAGATTATGAGTACCTATGTGGGCATTGTACGGTCGGACTTGCGATTGAAACGTGCGTGGGTGCGCCTCGATATACTCTATGAAGAGACCGAAAGCCTCTTTAAACGCAGTAAGGCCTCGAAAGAGATATGCGAATTGCGCAATATGATAAATACCGGTTACCTCATTATGCGACAAGCAATGGAGCGCAAGGAGAGTAGGGGGTTGCACTACAATATCGACCATATAAAGAGAGATAAATAATAATGTAAAATACCTGTACGGTAGGTGCGCCTTTACGACACACCCACCGTTTTTGTTATAAAATGATTGATTGACTATGGCAAAATTTAAAGTTCCCAATACCTATGTAATTATATTCTCGGTGCTACTGTTGTGTGCAGTTGCAACGTGGTTGATACCCGGTGGCGAGCCTCAAACTTGGCAGGTGTTCTCGGCACTGTATGAGGGATTTTCGCGCCAAGCAGGCATTATTGCATTTGTACTGATAATAGGGGGTGCCTTCTGGGTGATAAACAGCACCAAGGCTGTCGATGAGGGTATTATGAAGTTTATCGACAAGGCTCGTTCGTTGGAGCGTTTTGCACCGGTGAGGCGTATAGGTATAGGCAATATAGTGATAGTCCTTATTATGTTGCTATTTGGCTTGTTTGGTGCTGTATTTGGTATGAGTGAGGAGACTATTGCCTTTGTGGCTGTAGTCTTACCGTTGGCTCGCTCGTTGGGGTACGACGACTTTGTGGGTGTGTGTATGGTATATGTGGCAGCACACGTTGGCTTTGCCGGTGCTATGCTCAATCCGTTTACAATAGGTATTGCGCAAGATATGTCGGGGTTGCCACTCTTCTCGGGTATCGAATATCGTGTTGTCTGCTGGGTAGTGCTGATGACATTGGCTATAACCTTTGTCCTATGGTATGCCGGCAGGGTGAAGAAAGAGCCTACCGAGGTGGGTGTAAATGCCGAACAAGGGGTCGTTAATGAGCCGAAGAGTGGGGTAGGCGCTTGGTTCTCTTTTGTAGCCGTTACGGTGGCTCTTATACTCTTTTCGTGGCTATATGCAGCCGATTGTGTGATAAAAATAGGACAGAATACGTTTGCTACGCCTTGGTTGTTGTGGGTGGCTACAGGCTTGTTTGTGGTTGTGTCGTTGATTGCTTTGCGTGCTTCGCGACGTATGTTTATACTCAATCTGCTGATGTTTACCATACTGTTTCTTGTAGTGGGTGCTATGGGATATGGTTGGTATCTACCCGAGATATGCGCCCTGTTTATGGCGTTGGCATTGGCAGCCGGCATATCGGCCGGTTACTCGCCCGATGACATTGCTAAAGAGTTTATAGCCGGTGCCAAGGACATCTTCTCGGCAGCCCTTATTATAGGCTTTGCGGCAGGTATTATAGTGGTGCTCGAGAATGGCAATGTGATAGATACAATGCTGTCGGGTATGGCCGATGCCTTGGCCGAGAGTGGCCGAGAAGTGGCTATGGCCACGATGTATGGCATACAGACGGTTATCAATCTGTTCATCCCATCTGCTTCGGCAAAGGCTGCTGTAACGATGCCTATTATGGCACCTTTCTCCGATATGATAGGTATTTCGCGTCAAGCCACAGTACTTGCTTTCCAATTTGGCGATGGATTTACCAATATGATTACACCCTGCTCGGGCGTGTTGATGGCTGTTCTTTCGGTGGCGAAGATTCCGTATGAACAGTGGGTGAAATTTGCGTGGAAATTTATCCTGTTTCTTGTTGTTGTGGGCTTCTTGCTCCTGCTGCCGGCTCTCTATTTCGACCTGCCGGGCTTCTAACGATTGAGTGTTTATTTGCCCATATAGTGGTTGCGCAGATGAGGAGGAAACTTCTCTATGGCGTAGCGTAGCAGTGTGCGAGGCAGGGTAGTATAGTGCTTGTCGAGAAAGTCGATAAGGCGTTTTTCATCGCGTTTTCCCATCTCTCGCAGCAGCCAACCTACAGCCTTCTGTATAAGGTCGTGTGGGTGGTGACACAATTTCTCGGCTATGGCTATGGTGTCATTGTAGTCGTCGTGTCGGATAAACCACATTGTGGCAACAATGGCCATACGTTGCTCCCATAACAGCGTGCTGTCGGCCCACCTATATAACAGTTGTCGGTCGCGATGGAGTAGGTGTGCGCCTATGATATTGTAAACCGATAGGTCAACTAAGTCCCAATTGTTGATGTAGCGAGTGTTGCCGATGTAGGTATCGACAATCTCCTGCTTGCGAGCCGATGTCGTGTGGCGTGACTTGTATTGTTCGACCATACACAGCAGAGCCGACAATCGCAGTTCGTGAATGTCGCTTCGGAGTAGGGGGATGAGTTCGGTGGGAGAGAGGTGTAAATATTTTTTTGAAATAGAACGATTGACAGGAACGGTCACTCCGATGAAAATGTCACCTTCGCCATACTCGCCTTTCCCTGTCTTGAAAAATCGGACAAGGTCGCGCGCTTTGTTTTTGTTGCTCGCTGCCAAGAGTTCTTCTTTCAATTTTTCTGCACTCATCACTGTTTTGCTTTATCATTGCGAAGTTACGGTAAAATTCGGTGTAATTCTCTTGTTTTGTTTCGGTTTTTTACGGGTAGTTGGTCGGTAAAATTGAAATATTCAATTCTCGTAAGGGTTTTTGTGGTGTCAATATCTTGTTATTCAGTTATTTGTGACTGTTTTTGCTTTATTGCTCTATGAGGCTTAAAAAAATGAATGGTTAAACAAATGTTAAAAAAATCACATTGAAATTGTTTTGGCTGCAACAGTCGTGATGTTAGCGATAAAATTTTTAATTTTGATGTCATAAACGACAATTTTCAATAGCCACCTTGTTATGGTACTAAATTATATTTGGATTGCATTTTTTGTTATCGCTTTTGTGGTTGCATTGTGCCAAACCATTTTTGCCGGCAACCTCACTATTTGGTCGGATATTATGAATGCCTCTTTTGCCTCGGCCAAGAGTGCGTTTGATATATCATTGGGTCTTACGGGAGTGCTTACCCTATGGTTGGGACTGATGAAAGTGGGCGAAAATGGCGGACTCATCGCAATTTTTTCGCGTGCTATGACTCCACTTTTCTCTCGATTGTTTCCCGGCATCCCCAAGGGACACCCTGCCCTCGGCTCGATGTTTATGAATATATCGGCCAATATGCTGGGTCTTGATAATGCAGCCACGCCGTTGGGGCTGAAGGCTATGAAGGAGATGCAGGAATTGAACACGCAAAAGGATACTGCCACCGATGCAATGATTATGTTTCTGGTGCTTAATGCCTCGGGACTGACATTGGTGCCTATAGGTGTGATGACCTATCGTGCGCAGATGGGAGCTGCCAACCCCTCCGATGTGTTTATTCCTATTCTTATTGCAACCTTTATAGCCACTTTTGTTGGGTTGCTTGCTCTTTGTATCAAGCAGCGTATAAAGATAGATAAAGTGCTTGTATCGTGGGCTTTAGGGTTGGTTGCTGTAATAGGTGGTATAATGTATTTCTTCTCACAATTGCCTCAAGATAAGATGCAACTATACTCCACATTTGCTGCCAATGCTCTCCTGTTTACCATTATTGTAGCCTTTATCGGTGTAGGATTGTATAAGCGCATCAATGTGTATGAGAGTTTTATCGAGGGTGCTAAAGAGGGCTTTAAGACTGCTGTAATGATTATCCCCTACTTGGTGGCTATACTTGTGGGTATAGGTGTATTTCGTGCAT
Source organism: Bacteroidaceae bacterium (assembly GCA_017532725.1). GTDB lineage: Bacteria > Bacteroidota > Bacteroidia > Bacteroidales > Barnesiellaceae_A > Barnesiella_A. The sequence goes on along the minus strand of JAFXIZ010000042.1, from coordinate 12,307 downwards.
CGGGGGCTATGGACTACGTTGTAGATGCTGTTCGCTGGGCTGTAGCAGCCTGTGGATTGGATACATCCTTTGTTGAGGCTCTTCCTACTGCCTTGATGAAACCCCTCAGTGGCAGTGGCTCGCGAGGAATGATGGTCGATTGTATGGCTACTTACGGTGTCGATTCATTTGTGGCTCGGGTGGCTGCACCGTACAAGGCTCTACCGATACAACCTTCTATATATTAGCCGTTTACTTTGGTAGCGTGGGCATTAAGAATACTCGTTATGCAGTAGGATATGCATTATTGGCCGATATCATAGGTGCTGTTTCGGGCATTTTGGTGGCATATTTCTTCTTTGGATGACGTGCTTTTAAAAGAAACTGTGTACCTTTGCAGGCTACTAAAAAAGTTTATGTAATGATGTCGATAACTTATAATTCCGAGAATATATCCTTTCCCGATATTGACCGTAATACTGTTACGGCGTGGATTAAGCAAGTCGCTGCCAAATATGGAAAAAAGTGCGGTGAAATCGGCTATATTTTCTGTGATGATGAGCGTATTTTGGAGGTAAACAGAGCGTTTCTACAGCACGATTATTATACCGATATCATCACTTTTGATTATTGTGTTGGCAATATTATATCGGGTGATATATTTATCAGTGTCGATACGGTACGTTCCAATGCCCTGCAGTTGGGTGTTGACTACGATACCGAATTGTATCGTGTCATTATTCACGGCATACTGCATTTGTGTGGTATCGATGATAAAGGCCCCGGTGAGCGTGAAATAATGGAACAATGTGAAAATGAGGCATTAACAATGCTTGCAACTCTATAAATTTGTTGCTGTTTCTAAACCTTTGCAATTCAGGTTTGCTTATTTCAAACAAAATATTTACTTTTGGGAGTAATATCGATAACGATGGATTTTGAATATGACGTAATAGTTGTAGGAGCCGGTCACGCCGGATGTGAGGCTGCGTGTGCTGCCGCCAATCTTGGCTCGAAGACCCTGCTTATCACGCACGATATGAACAAGATTGCACAAATGAGTTGCAATCCTGCAGTTGGTGGTATCGCTAAAGGTCAGATTGTTAGAGAGATAGATGCTCTTGGTGGTCAAATGGGTGTTGTCACCGACAAGACTGCCATACAATTCCGTATGCTCAATCGCTCGAAAGGGCCTGCTATGTGGAGTCCTCGTTCACAAAGTGATAGAGCAAGATTTATCGAAGAGTGGCGTTCAATTGTAGAGAATACCGATAACCTGAATATTTGGCAAGACTTTGTAAAACAACTTGTTATAAACGATAACGAGGTACAAGGTGTTGTTACGGGAATGAATGTAACCTTCAAGGCACGCAGTGTGGTTCTTACCAATGGTACTTTCCTTAATGGCTTGATGCATATAGGGCGCACCCAATTGCCCGGAGGTCGTGTTTCGGAGCCTGCTTCCTATGGCTTGTCCGAGCAACTCGCCTCTTTGGGTTTTACCGTAGGTCGTATGAAGACCGGTACACCTGTTCGTATTGATGGTCGCAGTGTTCATTTCGACGAAACCATCGAACAAAAAGGCGAGAATGACTTTCACAAGTTCTCCTATCTCGACTTCGAGCCACGACAACTTAAGCAGCGCAGTTGTTGGACGGTTTACACCAATGAACGTGTACACGAAATATTGCGACAAGGATTGCCCGAGTCGCCCCTCTATAACGGACAAATACAGAGTATAGGCCCTCGATACTGCCCAAGTATAGAAACCAAGATTGTAACTTTTCCTGATAAAACCGAGCATCAACTCTTCCTCGAGCCCGAGGGTGAAACTACACAGGAATTCTATCTCAATGGCTTTTCATCGTCATTACCCATAGATATTCAATTGGCTGCGCTCAAGGAAGTGCCTGCCCTGCGTGATGTTCGCATTTATCGTCCGGGTTATGCCATAGAGTATGACTATTTCGACCCCACACAGTTGCTCCATACACTCGAAACCAAGTTGGTAAAGCGACTCTATTTTGCAGGACAAATTAATGGTACTACGGGCTATGAGGAGGCAGCCGGACAAGGCTTGGTGGCAGGTATAAATGCGCACATATCTTGTCACGGAGGAGAGCCGTTTGTGTTGAATCGTAATGAGGCCTATATAGGTGTGCTTATCGATGATTTGGTAACGAAAGGAGTAGATGAGCCGTATCGTATGTTTACGTCGCGTGCCGAATATCGCATTCTTTTGCGCCAAGATAATGCCGATATGCGCCTTACCGAACGAGCCTATCGATTGGGATTGGCCAAGGCTGATCGTTACGAATTGTTGCGCGCCAAACGTGCTGCCGTCGATGAGTTGGTAGAGTTTGCACAAAATTATTCTATCAAGGCTGCGTTGATTAACGACAAACTTGAGCAAGCCGGTATGCAACCCTTGCGTCAAGGCGTGAAATTGTACGACCTGATAGTGCGTCCACAATTGGATATATATACGCTTGCGCCTATGGTAAATGCCTTGCAACGCAAGATTGATGATATACCTTCGCGCAGGGATGAGATAGTGGAGGCTGCCGAAATAAAGATAAAATATAGTGGATATATAGAGCGTGAACAGATGATTGCCGATAAGATATCGCGCCTCGAAAGTATCAAGATAAAAGACCGTTTCGACTATATGAGCATCCAGCAAATATCGACCGAGGCACGCCAAAAATTGGCTCGCATTAACCCCGATACAATAGCCCAGGCTGCTCGCATTCCGGGTATTTCGCCCAGCGATATCAATATCCTTTTGGTGCTGTTAGGACGGTAATGTTTCACGTGAAACAATGATATAAAATTTAGATATTAGAAAGAATAATAACCAATAATACTAATTGAAATTATGACTCTTGAAGAATTGAAAGGTTTGGTACGCGATGTGCCCGATTTCCCCAAGAAAGGTATCCTCTTTAAGGATATTACAACAATGTTGAAAAACAAAGATGGCTTGCACTTGGCAGCCCAACTATTAAGCGAACGTTATGCCGACAAGGGTATTACCAAAGTTGTAGGTATTGAATCGCGTGGTTTTATTATGGGCCCTATTGTGGCCGATAAGATAGGTGCCGGTTTTGTGCCTATGCGTAAGCCCGGCAAATTGCCTGCCGATACTGTAAGCGAGAGTTTCACCAAAGAGTATGGCGTAGATACTATCGAGGTACACGTCGATGCTATCGAGGAGGGTGATGTGGTATTGTTGCACGACGATTTGTTGGCCACAGGTGGTACTATGTATGCTGCTTACCTATTGGCAAAGCGTTTCAACCCCAAGAAGATTTATGTAAGTTTCATAGCCGAATTGGAGTTCTTGAAAGGTCGTGAACTTTTCCCTGCCGATGTAGAGATTGATTCACTGATTACTTATTGATATTTTGTCAGCCACTTCTCAACATATCAAAGATATTCTTGCCCTCTTGCCCGACAGTCCCGGTGTGTACCAGTACTTCGATAAAGAGGGCACGATTATTTATGTGGGCAAGGCGAAGAACTTGAAGAGGAGAGTGTCGTCATACTTCAACAAGCAGCACGATGATGCTCCCAAAACGAGGGTACTTGTGCGCAATATTGTCGATATAAAATATATTGTTGTAGGAAGTGAAGAGGATGCCTTGCATCTTGAAAACTCATTAATAAAGAAACACCGTCCTCGCTATAATGTGTTGCTCAAGGATGATAAGACCTATCCTTGGATATGCGTTACAAAGGAGAGTTTTCCCCGGGTGTTTCTTACTCGTCGTGTCGAACGGGGGAGTGGGGCGCGATATTATGGGCCGTATGCTCACATACACATTGCGCGCACTGTACTTGAGTTGATACACGATTTATTCCCTTTGCGTACTTGTAGATATGCGCTCACGCCCGAGGCGGTAGCCAACAAACGCTATCGACTCTGTTTGCAATATCACATCAAACGTTGCAAAGGTTGTTGCGAAGGACTTGTTTCGACCGATGAGTATGCTCGTTATATCGATTCTGTCAAGCAGATTCTCAATGGAAATACCGGTCAATTGAGCGATATGTTGATGAGCGAAATGCAGAATCTTGCTTCGCAGATGCGTTATGAGGAGGCGCAGGCTGTCAAGGAGCGTTATGACTTGGTGGAACGCTATCGTGCCAAGTCGGTTGTTGTGAGCAGTACCATCAATAATATAGATGTATTCTCTTATGATGAAGATGACAATGCTGCCTTCGTCAATTATATGCACGTCAAGAGCGGTTCCATCGTGCAATCTATCACATTGGAGTATAAGAAAAAACTCGATGAAACTGCCTCGGAGATATTGGCTCTTGCCATAGCCGAGTTGCGCGAGCGTTTTGCGAGTGAGTCGCGCGAGATTGTGGTGCCGTTTATGCCCGAGGTGACTTTCGAGCAGTTGCATATTACCATACCCGAGCGTGGCGATAAGCGTAAGTTGCTCGAAATATCGCAGCAGAATGCGCGTCAATATAAAATAGATCGCCTCAAGCAAGCCGAGAAACTCAATCCCGAGCAGCGTGCCACGCGCATCCTCACACGATTGCAAAAGGACTTCAGGCTGCGTGAGTTGCCTATCCACATCGAATGTTTCGATAACTCCAACATACAAGGTACCAACCCCGTGGCGTCGTGTGTAGTATTCAAGATGGCGAAACCATCGAAAAAAGATTATCGCCATTTCGATATAAAAACCGTCGTAGGCCCCGACGATTTTGCCTCAATGCGCGAGATTATCTACCGACGTTATCACCGACTTGTCGAGGAGCAACAACCCTTGCCCCAGTTGATAGTTGTCGATGGTGGTAAGGGGCAGTTAAGTTCGGCTGTTGAAACGCTTGAGGAGTTGGGCTTGCGAGGTAAGATAGCCATAGTAGGTATTGCCAAGCGTCTTGAGGAGATATATTTCCCCGGCGATACTACCCCCTTGTATATAGACAAAAATTCCGAGTCGTTGCGACTCATTCAGCATCTGCGCGATGAGGCGCACCGTTTTGGTATCACGCATCACCGTAATAAGCGTAGCAAAGGACAGGTTGTGTCGGCTCTTGATGCTATAAAAGGCGTAGGGCCTCAAACACGCGATGCCCTGTTGCGACACTTCAAGAGTATAAAGCGTATTCGCGAGGCGTCGATTGAAGAACTTGCCTCGGTGGTGGGAGCAGCCAAAGCCCGTGTAATATCGGAGGCTCTACTTAAAAGTGAGTAGTCCTATCGTGATAAATCTTTACCTATCATAAATTTTCTGTTAATATGTTATTATTGCAGGCGTCTGATAATCAGTCGTTTGTGTTTTGTGTACCTACTTTTAGGTATATTTTATATAAAAATCGTTATTGATGGCTATCTTCCATATCGCCTTTTCATTGTATCTTTGCCGCCGGAAATCAGTTTTAATGAATTGACAATTATAATAATACACCGTTGAAGAGGAAAGAACTCATATATGCCATAGTGATGTTGTTGGCCATATTGCCAATAACGGCTGTTAAGATTTTTGACATCCACTCCGATGCCAAATTTCACGAGTTGTATCCCAACGATGAGGAGCGAGCCCACCGTGAGGCTGCGGCTGCAATGGAAGATTGTCCGTTCTGTCACATTCAACTTTCACAATTTGTAGTAGCCGATGAGTGTACACTCCCACAGGTTACTTGTGTTCTGTTGGATGAGTATGATTACTTCAGCGCAAACGTGACCAAAACCTATCGTCACTACGACTACTTGCGCGCACCTCCCACGTTTTCATTGTAATTTCTATAGCATTATAGTTGTCATTACTATAGTGCTGTGAGTAGGCGACTACTCTTACGCTGCGATATATCGAGGTATATCACGGCATCTATTTGTGGCTTATTTATTATGTTTATTATTAAACAATTACAATGAAAAGACTATCTATATTATTACTTCTCCTATTGGGGGGCATTATGTTGTATGCCAATCCCACACCCAAGCCCGAGCGTGCTACCGATGCCAATATTTATGGTCATATTATAGACAAAAGTACCGGCGAGCATATGTCATATATAAGTATCCGACTGAAGGGTACTACTATGGGGGTAATGACCGATGCTACAGGTCACTATTTTATGAAAAATATACCCGAAGGCTCCTATGTTGTTGAAGTGAAATCGGTAGGTTATGCTACACAAGAGCGTGAAATATCGGTTCGTAGAGGCGAAACAGTAGAGTTAAACTTTAATATCGTACCCGAGCAAATATCGCTCGACGAGGTGGTTGTAACATCCAACCGTAACGTTACAACTCGCCGTATGGCACCTTCGTTGGTAAAAGTATTGGATGTAGGTACGCTTACAAAAGTGAATGCGGCAAGTGTTGCCGACGGATTGAACTTTCAGCCCGGTGTGCGTGTCGAGGATAACTGCCAAAACTGTGGTTTCCAACAAGTTCGTATCAATGGCCTTGATGGACACTACTCGCAAATCTTGATTGACTCACGCCCCATTTTCAGTGCTTTGTTGGGTGTATATGGCTTGGAGCAAATACCTGCCAATATGATAGAGCGCGTCGAGGTAGTGCGTGGTGGTGGTTCGGCCCTTTTCGGCTCATCGGCAGTGGGTGGTACGGTTAATATCATCACACGCGAGCCACTTCACAACTCGGCATCGGCCACACACTCTTCTACTTCGATTGGTGGCAGCAACTCGTGGGACCACAATACAATGCTCAACTCTTCGCTGGTAACCGACAATGGCAAGGCCGGTATCTATGTATATGGTCAGCACCGTCAGCGCGACAGTTACGACCACGATGGCGATGGATTCTCGGAGTTGCCTATGCTGCGCAGTCTTATATTTGGTACACGCGCCTATTACAAAACAAGTCTTTTCTCGAAACTCACCCTCGAGTATCACGGTATCAACGAGAAGCGTCGTGGTGGTGACAACTTGCAATTGCCCCCTCACGAGGCTATGATTGCCGAACAAACCGAGCACTCGGTAAATGGTGGTGGACTCAGTTTCGACTACTTTACTCCCGATTATAAGAATAAACTCAATGTCTATTTTTCGGCACAAAATACCAATCGTGACAGTTATTACGGAGCCGGTCAAGACCTGAAAGCCTATGGTAAGACACACGATCTTACATTGGTGGCCGGTGCGCAATATATGCACAGTTTCGATAAGTTCCTCTTTATGCCTGCCGAGATGACTGCCGGTGCCGAATATAACTACGACGCCTTGTCGGACGATGCCCCCGGATACGATCGTTACATCGACCAAAAGGTGCATATCGGTAGCGTCTATTTCCAGAATGAGTGGAAAAACGAGCGTTGGGGATTCTTGATAGGTGCGCGCCTCGATAAGCACAACTTGGTAAAGAATCTTATCTTCAGCCCCCGTGTCAATGTTCGATACAATCCTACCAAAGATATCAATATACGCGCCAGTTACTCGGAGGGTTTTCGTGCGCCTCAAGCCTTCGATGAGGACTTGCACATTATGGCTGTAGGTGGCGAGGTGTCGCTCATAGAACTCGACCCCAATCTCAAAGAGGAGAAATCACGCAGCGTAAGTGCCTCGGTCGATGTGTATCAGAAGTTGGGCGAAGTGCCTGCCAACTTCTTGCTGGAAGGTTTCTTTACCGACCTCAGCGATGCCTTTGTAATGGAGCATATCGGTGTCGATGCTCAAGGCAATGCCATTATTCAACGTCGCAATGGTGGTGGTGGACAAGTGTTTGGTATCAACTTTGAGGCTCGTGCGGCATTCTCTCATTGGGTAGATGCTCAAATAGGTCTTACTTGGCAACGCAGCCTTTACAAAACACCCGAAAAGTGGAGTGAAGACCCCGATGTTGCTGCTGCTTCCGAGATGTTCCGTACTCCCGATTGGTATGGTTTCTTCACTTGCACTGTGAAGCCTGTCAAGCACTTGGCTATCGACCTTTCGGGTACTTACACAGGAGAGATGTGGGTGCAACACCTTGCCGGATATATCGAGAAAGACCGTCTTGAACGTACGCCCGACTTCTTCAACGCCAACGTAAAGGTAGCCTACGACTTCAACCTCTCGCGTGAACTTGTATTGCAACTGCAAGCCGGTGTGCAAAACATCTTCAATGCCTATCAGAAAGACTTTGACAAAGGCCCTGATCGTGACTCGGGCTACATTTATGGCCCCTCTACACCTCGCAGTTACTTCTTCGGTGTGAAATTGAATTTCCGATAAGTAAGTCAAATTTTATAAAAGACCGATGTTACAGTGTGTAATGTCGGTTTTTTTTATTTAATTTGCACTGTATAAAGACCGAATATTATGCGTATTGTTATTCAACGAGTCAAGGAGGCATCGGTAACCATAGCCGGCGAGTTACACTCGGCTATAGCCGGAGGTATGCTTATACTTGTGGGTGTGGAGGATCGCGATAATATGGAAGATGTCGAATGGCTGGTAAAGAAAACGGCTCAATTGCGCATCTTCAACGACGATGATGGGGTGATGAATCGCTCTATTATCGAGGTAGGTGGCGAGGCTCTTGTGGTAAGTCAGTTTACCCTGCACGCCTCCACCAAGAAGGGCAATCGCCCCTCTTACATTCGCGCTTCGCGTCCCGAACACGCTGTGCCTATGTATGAGGCCTTCTGTAAAGCCTTGTCGCAAGCCATTGGGCGAGAGGTCAAGACAGGTGTTTTCGGTGCCGATATGCAAGTGGCACTTGTCAACGACGGCCCTGTAACAATATATATCGATTCGCAAAACCGAGAATAAAATGACTATCGAAGAGGCTCAAAAGCAGGTTGATACTTGGATAAAGACCTATGGTGTACGCTACTTCAGCGAACTTACCAATATGGCTATTCTCACCGAGGAGGTGGGCGAGGTGGCGCGTATTATGGCGCGTACCTATGGCGACCAATCGACCAAGGCCGGCGAGAAAACCGAACTTGCCGATGAACTTGCCGATGTGATGTGGGTGCTTATGTGTATAGCCAATCAGACAGGCATTGACCTTACCGATGCCTTCCGTCGCAATCTCGAAAAGAAAACACAACGCGATAAAGAACGACATAGAAATAATCCAAAACTCAAATAATTATGAATAAGTACGAAGAAACATTGTCGCAATATGTGACAGAACTCGACGATGCCGCCGTACAAATGGCAGTAGAGAATATCGTTCGTGAAAATTATGAGAAATATAACACCGTTGAGGTGTATAAACAACTCTTCAACTGTATCGACCTCACAACCTTGCGTACCGAGGATAATACTACAACCGTAGCCAACTTTACCAAGCGTGTCAATGCTTTCGATGAGGAGTATGGCGATATGCCCAATGTGGCTGCTATATGCGTATATCCCAACTATGCCGGCACTGTGCGTATGAATCTCGAAGTATCGGGCGTGAATATCGCTGCCGTATCGGGTGGATTCCCCTCGTCGCAAACCTTTACCGAGGTTAAGGTTGCCGAAACGATGCTTGCCGTTAAGGATGGTGCCGATGAAATAGACATCGTTATCAACGTAGGCGATATGTTGGGTGGCAACTACGAAGAGATGTGCGATGAGATAGCCGAGTTGAAGAGTGCTTGTGGCGAGGCTCACCTCAAAGTTATCCTCGAAACCGGCGCGCTCAAGACTGCCTCTATGATAAAGAAAGCGTCGTTACTCTCAATCTATGCCGGTGCTGACTTTATTAAGACATCGACCGGCAAGCAAGAGCCTGCTGCTACACTCGAGGCTGCTTATGTAATGTGTCAAGCCATCAAAGAGTATTACGACAAAACCGGCATAATGATTGGTTTCAAGCCTGCCGGTGGTATCTCAACAACAGCCGATGCCGTTAAGTATTACTGCATTGTAGCCGATGTACTCGGTGAGGAGTGGCTCAACAACCGTTATTTCCGTATCGGTGCAAGCCGTTTGGCCAACAACCTCTTGAGCGACATTTGTGGCAAAGAGGTGAAGTTCTTCTAATAGTTAAAGACCATAAGATGTACACAAGCCTGCCGACATTGCTCGGCGGGCTTGTTATGTAATGGTGGTAGGTATTTGCATTTGCTGTTGGACTCTACATTTGTATATTACGATGTAATTTTTATTAAACAGCAATGTAATATCACGTTTTTTGTGTAACTTCGCAAGTTATAAAATCGTTGTAAGAATGACACAGACACAAGATAGCGCAATGCGTATGAGTTGGGATCGACTCATTACTGCCAAACGTTTCGGATTGGAAAAATATCACGATGAGCGTGTACACACGCGCACCGATTTTCAACGTGACTACGACCGTCTTATATTCTCGGCACCTTTCCGTCGCTTGCAGAATAAGACACAGGTTTTCCCGTTGCCCGGCAGTATATTCGTACACAACCGTCTTACGCACAGCCTCGAGGTGTCGTGTGTGGGACGTTCGTTGGGTACAAACGTTGCTGTTGCTCTTGCCGATAAGTATGCCGGTACGCCTGCCGAGCATAAGTTACCCCATTTAGGCTCTATTGTGGCTGCTGCTTGCTTGGCTCACGATTTGGGTAATCCTCCGTTCGGACACTCGGGCGAGCGTGCCATTGCTACCTATTTCTCAGAGGGTAAAGGACAGGCGTTAAGAGGTATGTTGAGCGAGTGGGAGTGGAACGACTTTACCCATTTCGAGGGTAATGCCAACGCCTTCCGTCTGCTCACACATCAGTTCAACGGTCGTCGCCCCGGAGGTTTTGCGCTCACTTATTCGACATTGGCATCTATCGTTAAGTACCCCTACGCATCTACTCTCTCCACCAAGAAGGGTAAGTCGGGCTTTTTTGCATCGGAGAGTGATGATTTCCGTCGTGTAGCATCGGATCTCGGGCTTCTGCCCGATGGCGATAGTGGATTGCGTTTCCATCGCCACCCGTTGGTGTATCTTGTTGAGGCTGCCGATGATATTTGTTACCAAATTATGGATATTGAGGATGCTCATAAACTCAAGATTCTCACAACAAGCGAAACACAAGAGTTGCTACTCGGATTCTTTGATGAGGCGCAATTGCCTCATATCAAGGAAGTCTTGAAGATTGCCGATGATACCAATGAGCAGATTGCCTACTTGCGTTCGCGTGTTATAGGCCTGCTTATTGATGAGTGTTCGCAACTGTTTGTCGATCACGAAGAGGAGTTGCTTACAGGGCAGTTTAAGGGTTGCCTTGTCGATCATATCTCGGAAGTGCCTCGCAATGCCTACGCACACTGTTCGCAGGTAGCGTGGAAGAAGATATATCGCAGCAGCGACGTGCTCGATATCGAATTGGCAGGTAATCGCATCATTACCGAGTTGCTCGACAAGTTGATTGATGCCGTACTCTATCCTGATAAGGCCTATTCGCAGTTGATACTCAATAAAGTACCACAACAGTACGAGGTGCATTCTGATACCGTATATGGCAAGTTGCAAGCGGCTATCGACTATATATCGGGTATGACCGATGTATATGCGCTTGACCTCTATCGCAAAATAAACGGAATGAGCCTTCCCGCTGTATAATGAATTATGAAACTATGAAGAGTCTTTATTATCACATTATCCTGATGATGCTCTTGCTCGTTGGGCAAGTGGCACAAGCCAAGGAATATACCGTGCAATCTGTTCCCAATGTACAGGTTGCCGACCGTACCCAATATGTGAGCGACCCCGACAACTACCTCGGTGCCGATGCCAAGGCGCATATAAACAATATGTTGGCACAGTTGCGCGACAGCAACAGTGTTGAGGCCGTAGTGGTTATGTTACCCTCTATCGGCAATGAAGATATCGATAACTTTGCTACGGAGTTGTTTATGCACTGGGGTATAGGTAAGGCCGACAACGATAACGGGTTGCTTATCATAGCAGTTATGGATCAGCGACAAATCGTATTTCGCACCGGATATGGCATAGAAGGTGTCCTGCCCGATGTGCTGTGCAGTCGTATTATCCGACAATACATCACTCCTGCATTTCGCAATGGCGACTATGACAAGGGTATGACCGATGCCGTGCAGCAAACCCTGCGCATCGTTATGACCCCCGAGGCAAGTGCCGAACTGATGGCCAATAGTGCCGATGAACCTATCTTCGATGAGGTCGATAAGCAAGTGCTTATGAATATATTGTATGGTTATATCATTATATCGGTACTCATATCATTGCTTATTACCATACGTCTTAATCGCACCATACGCCGGTATCGTAGCGAGTCGTACGAGTGCTATAAGGAGTTGAATAGTTCCTTGACTATGTTGCAAGTAATGGCTGTATTTGTGCCATTGTGGGGTATCTTCAATCTTATTCATTGCACAAGTACGATGAAAAAGATGCGTAACAAGGCGCGCC
>JAFXIZ010000041.1 GCA_017532725.1 Bacteroidaceae bacterium | reverse complement strand
TTTTTTGCTAAAACATTCGGTTAATACTATTGTAACTACTTTTTTGTTTTGAGAAAATAATACTGCAACGATTATTTCATTGCGAGCAATTGCTTCACGTTGTTCTCGTCAGCTTTCGAAATTACGGTAAAGTAACCGAGGTTTCTTTTTTGCTTCTTAGTTTTCTTAGTGAGAATGTGGCTCTTGTAAGCATGTTTTCTCTTGATCTTTCCTGATCCGGTAAGGGCGAACCTCTTTTTGGCACCGGAATTAGTTTTAATCTTCGGCATTTTAATTTGTTTTTAGTGTTACATTTATATAATACTGCGGAACGTCCGCGTATCTTATTTTTTCTTGGGCGTAATCATTATTATCATACGCTTGCCTTCGAGTACCGGCATATTCTCGGCTTTGCCATACTCTTCAAGATCGTTTACAAATCGCAACAGCAATACTTCGCCTTGCTCTTTGAACAAAATGGCACGTCCTTTGAAGAATACATACGCCTTAACCTTGGCACCCTCTTTCAAGAACTCAATGGCGTGTTTGAGTTTGAAGTTGTAATCGTGATCATCGGTTTGAGGTCCGAAACGAATCTCTTTTACAACAACCTTGGCTGCTTTAGCCTTTTGTTCTTTCTGACGTTTCTTCTGTTGGTACAGATACTTCTGATAATCCAATATCTTACATACCGGTGGCTCGGCATTGGGCGAAATTTCAATCAAGTCGAGTTCCAACTCATCGGCTAAACGCAGAGCCTCTTGTAACGAATATACTCCTTGCTCTACATTGTCACCAACAAGACGCACTTCACGAGCGCGTATTTGCGTGTTTATGCGATGTTGGTCTTTGTTCTCATTACGACCTCCTCGTTGTTGTTGAGGACGAGGAACTCCTCCGGTGGGTTTTGGTTTTTTATCCATTCAAAAAATTACCATTGGTTTATCATTTTCTCTACTTCTTCAGAGATTTGCGCGGCAAAGTTAGTAATTTTTACGACACCTTTATCACCTTCACCGTGTTTTCTTACAGAAACTTCTTCATTTTCTGCTTCTTTTTCACCTACGATGAGCAAATAAGGTATTTTTTTGATCTCTGTGTCGCGAATTTTACGTCCAATCTTCTCATTACGGAAATCAACATAGGCACGAATGTCGCTCTTGGCAAGTTCATCGGCAACGTGTTGTGCATAGTCGTTAAATTTCTCGCTAATGGGCAGAATTGCCACTTGGTCGGGTGTGAGCCACAAGGGGAATTTGCCGCCTGTATGCTCAATAAGTACAGCCACGAAACGCTCCATCGATCCGAAGGGGGCACGGTGTATCATTACGGGACGGTGCTTTTGGTTGTCATTACCTGTATATTCAAGGTCGAAACGCTCAGGCAAGTTATAATCTACCTGAATAGTACCCAATTGCCAACGACGACCAATGGCATCTTTCACCATAAAGTCGAGTTTAGGACCATAGAATGCAGCCTCACCAAGTTCTACGCGCGCTTGCAAGCCTTTCTCTTGGCAAGCCTCTACAATAGCACGCTCGGCCTTCTCCCAATTTTCATCGGTACCTATATATTTCTCGCGATTATTGGGGTCGCGCAATGATATTTGAGCCTCGAAATTCTCAAAGTTCAACGCCTTGAAGATAATGAAGATAATATCCATTAGTTTGAGGAACTCATCGTTGAGTTGGTCGGGACGGCAGAAGATGTGTGCATCATCTTGAGTAAATCCACGAACACGAGTCAAACCGTGCAACTCACCACTTTGCTCATAACGATACACTGTACCAAACTCGGCAAAGCGCAGAGGCAGGTCGCGATATGAACGAGGTACTGTCTTGTATATCTCACAGTGGTGAGGACAGTTCATAGGCTTGAGCAAGAATTCCTCGCCCTCCTCGGGTGTGTGGATGGGTTGGAACGAGTCCTTACCATACTTGGCGTAGTGACCCGATGTTACATACAAGTTCTTGGCACCGATGTGGGGTGTCATTACTTGTTGATAGCCAAAACGCTTCTGTATGCGACGCAAGAAGTTTTCCAAGCGCTCACGAAGTGCGGCACCTCGGGGCAACCACAAGGGAAGTCCGGCGCCTACCGATTGAGAGAAAGCAAAGAGTTCAAGTTCTTTACCTATCTTACGGTGGTCGCGTTTCTTGGCCTCTTCCATCATTACCAAGTACTCATCGAGCATTTTCTTCTTGGGGAATGTGATACCATATACACGCACAAGTTGCTGACGTGAATCATCACCACGCCAATATGCACCGGCAAGTGAATTGATTTTCACAGCCTTGATAACGCTTGTATTGGGGATATGAGGACCACGACACAAGTCGGTAAATGCACCTTGTGTATAGGTAGTTATTGTTCCGTCTTCGAGTTCGTTAATCAACTCTACTTTATACTCCTCGCCTCTGTCACCAAAGAGTTTCAAGGCATCGGCTTTAGATATCTCTTGACGAACGATAGGCTCTTTACGGGCTGCCAACTCAAGCATCTTTGCCTCGATGCGAGCAAAATCGGCTGCTGTAAGAGAATGTTCTCCGGGATCAACGTCATAGTAGAAACCATTCTCAAGTGCAGGACCTATACCAAACTTAATGCCGGGATATAATATTTGCAATGCCTCGGCAAGAAGGTGTGCCGATGAGTGCCAGAATGCGTGCTTGCCTTCGGCATCATCCCACTTAAACAACTTGATTGATGCATCTTTTTCAACAGGACGCATCAAGTCCCAAGCCTCGCCATCAATCTCAGCCACAAGCACGTCTTGTGCCAATCGTGAACTGATACTCTCGGCAATGGCAAGTGGTGTTACGCCACTTTCAAACTCTTTGACCGAGTTATCGGGAAATGTGATTTTTATCATACTATTATTTGTTTATTTAATTACACAGTAACAAGTAAAACGGGGCATATATTACACGCCAAATTTTACAAGCCACAAAGTTAGTAATTTATTTTTGTTCAACAAAGATATACAAATAATTATGGATATTTTTTTTGATGATGCAAGGCAAATAATTCAATATTGGGCAAACTATTTGCCCATACGCTTCAGAATATTGTATGCAGCCATTACTCCCATCTCTCCTGCTTTCGACAGGTCTTCCCTACCCTTTTCATCATCACCGTTTTTCAAATGTGCCAAGCCACGATTGAAATAGGCATCGGCCATATCGGGTTGATATCGTATTGCTTGCGTATAGTCGGCTATAGCCGCGTTAATATTATCTTGAGCGAAATAGATGTTGGCTCTGTTATAATAAGCATAACCGAAACGAGGCGATAGTTCTATGGCTTTACTGAGGTCTTGAATAATGAGTTCATATTCAATTCGCGCATTATCAAGGTTTACATTTGTCGTCAGGATAGGCTCATACGACTCTTTGGCTTCATTATTCATTCTTACCTCGTTGCGTTTATACTCAAGATTTCTATAACGCAATGTGGCGCGTTGGAAATATGCCAACATAAGATTGGGACTGAGTTGAATAACCCTATTGATATCCTCCAAAGCACCGGTATAATCCTGCAACAGCATCAGATCGAGCGAGCGACCCATATACTTTAATACATAATCCTTTGTACTCTGCTCAATAGCCTTGGTATAATCGGTTGCTGAAGTGAAGTGCTCGGTAATTTGTCGCGACTCCAATACCGGCTCATTATTTGTAATAATAAGTTGATACTTAAATGCTTTAAGTTCATTCAATTGTGCAAGTTCATCGGCAAAGGTTGTAGAGGGCAATAGTTCGCCTGCACGTTCGTAATAACTGAGTACATACATAGGTTGCAATGATACTTGAACGTTGCGATCTTGTACCCTGCCCCTTACTTTGCTATCATATTTCGGTTCAAAGGTTTGAGCCAAGTTATCATCGGCAACCATCAATCGGTCATACTTATTAATACTGTTATCCGATTTCTTTCGCGATTCAATATTTTCGGTCGCTTTATCCGATGCCTCTTTCACCTTGTCGGGATTACGCTTCTGTACCTCCTGTATTTGCATCGCAAGTCCGAAGTCACGCTCTCCACCTCGCATATCGCCAATCTTACGTTTTGCCTCGGAACGAGCAAAGAGAGCCTCAACATATTCGGGATATACATCAACTATAGCATCATAATCTACTATAGCATTCTCATATTCGCCCAAGTCATCATATAAGATTGCTCTATTGAGGATAGCCTGATAGTTGTGAGGCTCGCGTTTAAGCACCTCGCTGAAGTCCGATACAGCCTTGTTTCGCTCACCTACTTGCGAACGCAACAAACCACGATTGTAGTATGCCATCGTATTGTTAGGGTCGAGCGTAAGGACATAGTCATAATCCGACATTGCTCCACGCAGGTCTTCGACATAGTATCGCACCATTGCCCTATTCATATAGAAGCCTGTATTTTTAGGCTGTAATTTCACCGCCTCATTCATATCGAGCAACGCACCTTGATAATCTTTGTCGCACTCCACACGCAACAAGGCTCTTAATTCATAAGCACCGGCCATATTTTTATCGAGCAAGATAGCCTTATCGATATCGGCGCGTGCTGCCAGCGTATCGCCACGCATTATATTAAACTGACCACGAGTAATATATCCTGCAACGTATTGAGGATGATGCGACAACAACTCGCTGTAGGTCGAGTCGGCAGCGACATAGTTTTCGCTTTGCGCATACGCCATAGCCATACTATACAACAAGTTTCGCTCATTCGGATTATACCTCAATCCTTGCTTGTAATCGGCTACAGCGCGTTCATACTCGCCCATACTATGGCGTACAAAACCTCTTAAATAGAATACGTTATTGAAGTAAGGATTACGTTCGATACAAGCAGTTGCATCTTCATCGGCACCTTGCAAATCATCAAGGTTCAACTTGGCAACGGCTCTATAATAATAAGGATCTGCCCAATATGGTTTCAGTTTTATTATCTGGTTGAAATACTGAATAGACAGCACATAATCCTCAAAGTGTAACGCATTACGCCCTATATTCATAACACGCTCGGTGTTGATTTGCCCTACAACCTGTATCGTTGACAAGCAACACAACAAACACATTATAATATATAGAAACGACTTCCTCATTACCATTTGATTGATAGTGCAAAATTACGCATAAATTTGACAGATTGATAAGAGTTTACTTTTTTTTGCCTTTTTTCTTATATTATACCTATTAATATATCTCATTATCGATACAAATATTGCACAAACACGCTATTTTCACTATCTTCGCAACCGAAATCAAAAAACTTTTAAATGATGAAAAAGTCACAAATAATATTAGCGGCATCTGCTGCATTGCTTATCGGTATGACATCTTGCAAGACAACACAAGCAACCGACCAACAACAAAAGTCACAAACAGAAACCACACAAAAAGTGAACAGAAATTATCAACCTCTCGCACTCGACAGACTTAACGGCGAGTGGATTATCGACCAAGCATTGGGCAAACCGGTAGTTGGCGACGGTATAGTCAATATCATTTTTGACATCAACTCGCAACAAGTACTCGGCAACAACGGATGCAACACCTTTAATGGCACCCTCACCCTCGGTGAAGATTGCGCCATTTCATTCACTAACTGTATTACAACACTCAAGGCTTGTCAACCCAAAGTAACAGAACGCAATGTAATGCAAGCAATAGGTGCTACAACTCACTATAATACCGTTAAGAATGACAATAACGAGATAGCCATACAACTGCTCGATGAGAGTGGCAATGTGGTAGCAAACCTTTCGCGCCAAATGCTGCAAGAACTTGGCGGCTATTGGGAAATAATAGAAGTAAACGGCAAAAAAGTAAAACTTGAAGAGATGCCGACCATTGTACTTGACATCGAATCGGGCAAACTCACCGGCAACTCGGGTTGCAACATTATGAACGGAAACATAAAGTACGAATCATCGAAAAACAACCACAGCATAACATTCGACAACATTGCATCGACACGACGTATGTGCGCACCCGATGCTATGGAGGTAGAAGATGCCGTTCTCGATGCATTAAACAAGGTCAATTCATTCCGTATTACCAGCAACAAGAATGTACAACTATATTCGACATCTTCCGAGAAAATAAGCCTTCTGCTACAACGCAAATAATATCTTACAATATCGCAACCGACAGCCACATTCTACTATAGTTTGTGGCTGTTTTGCTATTATATTGAACAAAAATCAAAAAAAATCAACGACAGGCATTGTTTTGTAATAAAAATTATCACTAAATTGCGCTGATTTTGTTTTAAGTCACAAAAGCATCACAAAAACGGCAAGCAATACTATGGAAGACATTTACCAACAACAAGTAGAAAGTTCAGTAAACCAATTATTCGCAAACATCGAAAAGCGATTCAGCAGCAGAGAGATGAGCAAAATACGCAAAGGATATGAATTTGCGCAAAAGGCTCATATCGAGCAAAAACGGAAATCGGGAGAGCCTTACATCATACACCCCATTGCTGTAGCGCGAATTATTGCCGAAGAACTTGAACTCGATTGCGATGCCATTATAGCAGCATTCTTGCACGATGTTGTAGAGGATACCGATTATACAATTGACGACATCCGACGCGAATTTGGCAACGGTGTTGCTTTCTTGGTAAATGTGGTGACAAAACAAAAGAAAGAGGAGTATGTACACTCAAAGCAAGTGGATAACTACCAACAGATGCTGTCGTCGGTACAATACGACATCCGTGCATTGCTCATCAAACTTGCCGACCGTTTGCACAATATGCGTACTCTCAGCAGTATGCGCCCCGACAAGCAGATGAAAATAGCCGGCGAAACCGACTACTTCTATGCCCCACTTGCCAATCGATTGGGACTATACCACGTTAAAACCGAACTTGAAAATCTCTCATTCCAATATCGCTGTCCTCGCGAATATGCTTTTATCGAAGAACAATTGAGCGAAGAACGTCGTAAAATAGAAAACAATATAGCCAATTTCATATCTAAAATAGACCGAACACTCGCCGAGCAAAATATACAAGTGCGTACCGAGATACGCTATCGCAAGCCCTACAGTATATGGCGCAAGATGCAGTCGAAAGGACGCGACTTCCACCACGTTGACGGCAAACACTACATTCGCATCATCTACCCCGATGACACACAACAGAGCGAGAAGAATACAAGTTTGCGCATCTATTCGGTACTTACCGATGCCTTCAATGAGAGTCCCGGCAGTGTGTCGAACTATA
Source organism: Bacteroidaceae bacterium (assembly GCA_017532725.1). Lineage (GTDB taxonomy): Bacteria > Bacteroidota > Bacteroidia > Bacteroidales > Barnesiellaceae_A > Barnesiella_A. The sequence continues at coordinate 26,317 of JAFXIZ010000041.1, read as the reverse complement.
TCAATGCACCCAAAGAAAACGGTTATCAAAGTTTTCACGTCAAGTTGCTGAGCGAACAAGGTACTTGGGAAGAGATACACATTTCATCGGAACGTATGGTGCGTAATTCACGACTTGGATGTGCTGCCGAGCGTACCGAAAACAACGTGGAAAGTTGGTTGCAAAAATTCCGATCGGTACTCAAGGATATCAAGCATCACACTCACGAAATAGAGTATATGGATGGTATTACATCGTCGTTCTACAACGATGATATAAAGGTATATACACCCAAAGGCAAAGGCATTATATTACCCAAGAATGCCACTGCGCTCGACTTTGCCTACGAGGTACACAGTCGCATTGGCGAACACGCACAGTATGCGCGCATCAATGGCAAACTCCTATCGGTAAAGACCACCTTGCGACGTGGTGATGTGATAGAGATAGGTACAAATGAAAATGTCCATCCACAACCCGATTGGCTCAACTATGTGTCAACCTATAAGGCCAAGCGCAACTTGCGTATATACTTTGCCAACCAACGCTTGCTCGAATACAACCGTTGTCCCAAATGCCACCCTATACCCGGTGATGAAGTAATAGGATTCAAGGAACACGACGGCAGCATAACGCTTCATAAACGCAATTGTCATACAGCCGTACAGCACGCAGCACACTACGGCGATTCTATTATTGCTGTCGATTTCAAGGAAGACCCCGACTTTCTGTACCCCGTTCGCATTCGTGTAAGAGGAGTCGATCGTTATCATCTGCTCAGCGACCTTATCGAGTGCATTACCGAAGAGTTGCACCTGTCTATGAAAGAATTAGCCACCGAAACCGTCGATTACATAGCAGCCTGCACCATCGACTTTGCCGTACACTCGGTTGCCGAATTACAAACAGCAATAGACAACATATCGGCCATCGACGGCATAGATGAAGTGTCGAGAATAGATATAGAGTAACATATTAGCCACACACAATTACACCGAATAGTATTACCATTGTAATAGATTTGTAATATTTCGTTCTTTACTTTGCAACGAAAAATTGCAATAATACACTACAATGGAAAGTATTTATCTTTTATGCGTAGGCATCTTGTTCATTATCGCCATTTTCGATATTATGGTAGGTGTGAGCAACGATGCCGTTAACTTTTTACAGTCGGCCATAGGCTCCAAGACCGCATCATTTCGCACACTGCTCATTATCGCGGCAATAGGTATTTTCTTGGGAGCATCAATGTCAAACGGTATGATGGATATAGCCCGTCACGGCATCTATCAACCCCAGTATTTCTATTTCAACGAGATAATGGTTATACTACTTGCCGTAATGCTCACCGATGTGATTCTGCTTGATGTATTCAACTCATTGGGACTACCCACCTCAACAACAGTATCAATGGTATTTGAGTTGTTAGGAGGAACTTTTGCCTTGGCAATGGTGTAGATATTTACATCGGACGGAGGATACTCAATAGGTGAATTAATCAATACCGACAAGGCGTTATCGGTTATTGTTGCTATATTTGTATCAGTAGCATTAGCCTTTGCCTGTGGCGCAATTATACAGTATTTCGCTCGTATGTTGTTTAAGTATAACTACGAACAACAACTCAAACGTTGGGGCGCACTATTCAGTGGATTTGCCCTTACAACAATCGTTTATTTCATACTCTTCAAGGGCTTGAAAGACTCATCACTGATGACAGCCGAGAACAAGCAGTTGATACTAGACAACACTTGGATGATATTAGGCTGTTGTATGGGAGGGTTTACCTTGCTAATGTTCATACTTCAACTGCTAAAAGTCAATGTATTAAAGGTAGTTGTATTGGCCGGAACATTTGCTTTGGCACTTGCCTTTGCAGGTAATGACTTGGTAAACTTTATAGGTGTACCCTTGGCCGGATATTCGGCTTATATGGATTATGTGGCTAACGGTGCAGGCATTGCTCCCGATGCATTCTTAATGACATCACTCACTGAGTCGGCAAGTACCAATCCGATATTCCTTGTAGGTGCCGGACTTCTTATGGTTATAGTCTTATTCACCTCTAAAAAGGCACACCGAGTAGTACAAACATCTATTGCGCTTTCGCGACAAAGTGCCGGTGAAGAGGGATTCGGTACATCACCCGTAGCCCGACAACTCGTACGCATTTCACTTAACATCAACAATGCCGTATCGCAAATCACCCCCAAATCGGTAAAAGATTGGATTGAAAAACGATTTGACAGCAGTGATGCCATCCTACCCGATGGTGCAGCCTACGACCTTGTTCGTGCCTCAATCAACCTCGTTGTAGCAAGTCTGCTCATCGCTTTGGGTACTTCTCTTAAATTACCTCTTTCAACCACTTATGTAACCTTTATGGTGGCAATGGGTACATCTCTTGCCGACCGTGCTTGGGGTCGTGAAAGTGCCGTATTCCGTATAACAGGCGTTATATCGGTTATAGGTGGATGGTTCATTACTGCCGGAGTTGCCTTTATAGCAAGTTTCATAGTTGCTATCATACTCTACTACGGTGGATTTGTTGCAACGCTTATTCTTACTGTGGCTGTCATTGTTATAATCATTCGCAGCCAGATGACATTCAGCAAGAAACAACGCGAGGAGAAAGAATCGACCGACCAATTATTGCTGACAAATAAAGACATCAATCAAGTATTGCCTTTGCTACAGCAACACACCAACGAGCAATATGCCGAGTTTGCAGGATGGTGCGCACACGTTTATGAACGTGCATCGGACGGCTTCCTTAACGACAGTGCAAGCAAGTTGCGCAAAGCCAACAACAAGGTTAAGAATGAACGCCAAACACTTCGCATTGCGCACCGTGTCAGCACTGTAGGTCTTTCGCAACTTCAAGAAAAAGATTGGATAGAGCGAGGACTCTATTTGCAACAAGGAAACGAAATTGTAATGGATATTTTCCACGCCATAAAACGTATGGTTGAGCCTACTTTTGAGCATATCGATAACAACTTCGAGCCTATCAACAGCGACCAACTTGCCGAGTTTAATGGCACAGGACAGGACATCATAAACTTCCTACGAAACTGTCAAACGACTATCGCAAATCAAGCCGATATAGCGCCCCTTGTTGCCGAAAGTAACAACCTGATACGTCGCATCGCAACAATCAAGCGTAATGAAATGCAACATATTCGTGCCACCTCGGCATCGAAAAAAGTTGACCTTGTTTACCTTACATTCCTTCAAGAATCGCAAAATATTGTAGCATATAGCATCAATTTGCTTAAGGTAAACAAGAAATTCCAAGAGAATTAAAAAGGTTTTTCATAAAATATTCAACAGCCGGAGTTCGTTTTTAACGAAATTCGGCTGTTGAGTATTTGTCTAAATAGACATTTTTATGTAAGTTTGCGTAACTATTTTTTTGCGAGCAAGCCATCGCTGCAAAGCAATTATAGTATTTCATTAATACGCAATGACTTACAGGGTACTTATATATATTTTTTTATTCTTGTTAATATGTGTTTCGCCTACGGCTGTTGCTCAAAAAAGCAACAATAAGCCTGCAACGAAACCTATTGTCACCCTGTTATCATCGACCGACAATCATTACTCACTGCAAGGCTGCCATATTGCATTGTGGAACAGTCACGGGCAATACTATAACCAAATAAAAGGTGAGTGGATATGGCAGAGAGCCCGTCTTATGGGTACTGTCGAGGATATGCACACAACCGACTATGTGCTCAACTACATAACACCTATGCTTGAGAATGCCGGTGCGAATGTATTTATTCCACGCGAACGCGACTATAACACCGACGAATATATCATTGATAATGACACACCTCGGTCATTATACAGCGAGGTTGGCGATTGGAAAGAGGGAAGAGCAAAGGGATTTGCCCATACGCAAGAGTTTTATGAAGATTTTACCAATCCATTTAAGCAAGGCACCTACCGTTGGGTCAAAAGCACTAAAGATAATCCCACAGCAACAGTAACGTGGACAATTCCGGTTGCTCAAAGTGGCAGATATGCCGTATATATTTCATACAGTCAAGTAAAGAATGGATCAACCGACGCCCGTTACACAGTGTATCATGCAGGAGGTAGCACCTCTTACTCGGTAAACCAAACAATGGGAGGTGGAACGTGGATATATTTAGGCTCATTCGACTTTGTAGCAGGTGGTGATAATCGTGTCGTACTGACCAACCAATCGGACATTGCAGGACAATATATTACAGCCGATGCGCTGAAAGTGGGTGGTGGTATGGGTAATATTGCACGCAAGCCCTGCTTGAAACCTCGCAAAGCCACCAAACAAGCACTTAACAACAAAAAGGCGGCACTAAAAAAACGTCGCAAAAAGTCGAAAACCAAAGAAGAGAAAAAAGCCAACGTCGAAGTGGCCACAGTAAGTGGAAAACCTCGCTATGCCGAGGCTGCTCGCTATTGGATGCAATGGGCAGGAGTACCCGATACAATCTACTCGGACACAGGAGGCGACAATGATTATGGCGATGACACACGAGGCAGAGCCTATTGGGTCAATTATCTATGTGGTGGCTCAAAGGTATTGCCCGACAGTGTGGGATTGAGTGTACCTATCGACTTGGCATTTGCATTTCACAGCGACGCAGGTAATGTCCCGGGCGATTCCATTATAGGCTCAATGCACATCTACTACACCGGCAAAAAGAAAAGACGCGACCTACGTTATGCCAACGGCACTTCTCGTGAACAATCAAAACGGCTTGCCGGCTATATAAGTTCGATGATACAACGCGACTTAAACACTACTGTGCCATCGGGATGGAATGTACGAAAAGACCTCGACCGTCGTTATGCCGAAGCGCGACTGCTCGATGTCCCCACCGTATTATTGGAGTCGATGTCGCACCAAAATTTTGCCGATATGCAATATGGACTTGATCCTCGGTTTAAGTTCGTTATGAGCCGAGCCATTTACAAAGGCATTCTCAAATACCTGTCGCAACGCCATCACACGCCATATATAGTGCAACCACTACCCGTTGACCATTTAGCACTGCAATGGGATGGCAGCACCAATGTTGCCATCACTTGGCAAGCCGTAAATGACAGTCTTGAACACACAGCCACACCTACACACTACAAGGTATATACCCGACGTGGGGAGTACGGATGGGATAATGGCGTAGTAACCACACAATGCCGTTACAGCGTGCCTATCAGCAACGACACAACATATTCATTCTATATCACTGCCGTAAATGGTGGTGGCGAAAGTTTCCCATCCGAAATTTTATCGGCACATCGTTCAAGCAAAGCGCAACAAACGGTAATGATAATCAACGCCTTCGACCGTATAAGTGCCCCATACGCCATTAATGACACAGCATCCAATATGGCAGGCTTCCTGCACGATATTGACGGTGGAGTGCCCTACAAACACACCGTCGCATATACAGGAAAACAGTATAACTTCGACCGACAATCGGAATGGGTCGATGACCAACTCAATCCCGGTTTTGGAGCCAGCAATAGCGATTATGATGCCCTGCTCATAGCAGGCAACTCCTTCGACTATCCCTACAAGCACGGCACACTAATCAGCCGATTGGGATACTCATTCCTCTCGGCATCCGATGAAGCAGTGAGCGACTTATGTATTGAATTGACGGAGTATCCGTATATCGATATCATATTAGGGAAAGAGCGAGCAACGGCCTTGGGTAACGATAGTGCGCATTACGATTATGAGGCACTCCCCCAACCCTTTACCGATGTCCTTACCCGATATTGTCACCAAGGTGGCAATATGCTCATTAGTGGTGCATACATAGGTCAGGATGCCTATGAGGGAAATATGGCATCGGAAAGCGCACAAGATTTCATCAACAACATACTGTGTTGCGAATGGTTCTCGGCTCGTAGTGCGCATAATAATTCGACGGTAAGCAGTATCATACCACAATACGAAAACTTTACAGCCACTTGGAACAGCCAGCCAAACAAAGATTGCTATGCCGTAGAACAAACCGACATACTTGCACCAGCCAACACCAATGCTGTTACCTTTATGCAATATGCCGACGGTAATAGCGCGGCCGTGGCCACTATCAACGACGTGTACAGATGTTGCACGCTCGCATTCCCTATCGAAGCGATAGAGAGTGAGCAACAACGATACGAAATACTCAAGTTAATTTTCAACTTCTTAAATAATACCAATAGTCAATGAAATTACCAGTAACCTGTTATATCGCATACAATGGTGTCGATGAAAATGTGATATCAACTATAGTATCGCTACAGATGGCCAATGTCGAACGCATTGTATTACTGAATACAAGCAACGATGGTCGCATCCCCTCGCCCGATTGCATTACAACCGATTATATTCATTCAAGTCATACTATAAAACTTATCGCCGACGACTGTAAAACGCCTTACGCACTTGTTTACAGCAAATATACACCTCTCGACATAAATAGCCACGCTGTACTGCGAATGCTGCAAGTAGCAATGGACACTCAAGCCGCTATGACATATAGCGACTATTACCGAGTATGCGCAGGAGTACGACAACAACATCCTGTAATTGATTATCAACAAGGCAGTTTGCGTGATGACTTTGACTTTGGCAGTATTATACTATACAGTACAATGGTACTTAAAGCCGTTGTTGAGAATGAAATAGCACAGACACATTACCAATATGCCGGCAGTTATGCCACACGATTGGCCATATCGCGCAATTTCAATATTACCCACCTATCGGAATACCTTTATACCGAAATAGAGGAGGACTTGCGAAGCAGTGGTGCCAAGCAATTTGACTATGTAAACCCACGCAACAGAGATGTGCAAATAGAGATGGAAGATGCTTGCACTTATCATCTTAAACAGTTGGATGCATTAGTACCTGATAAGGCTCTGCAAAATTCGCCCGTTACGGGTTGTTACGATTGTGAAGCATCGGTAATAATACCTGTTTTCAATCGCATTCGCACCATCAAAGATGCTCTCAACTCGGCTCTTAATCAAAAGACCGACTTCAAATACAATGTAATAGTTGTAGATAATCATTCGACCGACGGCACAACCGAGGCCATTAAGGAGTTTGCCAACAACGAACGCCTTGTACATATCATCCCCCAAGAAACCGACCTTGGTATAGGAGGCTGTTGGCAACGCGCCATCGAGGATGAAAGGTGTGGACGTTATGCAGTACAATTGGATAGCGATGATGTATATAGTAGCGAAAATACCCTACAGCAAATTGTCGATTATTTCCAACAAGGGAATTATGGTATGGTCATAGGCAGTTACGACCTTACCGATATCAATCTCAATCCACTATCCGACAACATCATCGACCATCGCGAATGGAGTGATAACAACGGTCGTAACAATGCACTGCGCATCAACGGCTTGGGCGCACCTCGCGCATTTGTAACTGCGATTTTGAGAGAAATTTGTGTACCCAATGTTAGTTATGGCGAAGATTATGCACTTGCCTTGCGTATATCACGCAAGTACCGAATAGGAAGAATATATTCATCTTTGTATCACTGTCGCCGTTGGGATGGCAATACCGATGCTGCATTGCCTATAGAGAAAATCAATCGCAACAACTACTACAAAGACCAAATAAGAACCATTGAGTTGAAAGCCCGTATAGCACAAAACAAGGTAAAATAATGAGCAGCGACTTAACACCATACGACCTAAAGCAACTACACAGCGAACAACTATCTCGCTGGGAAACTGCCTATCTCAATTACAAACAACTTGACAAGATTGAGGCACGAGAAGTTGTAATTGAGGGTGTAACTATGCGCATACAACACAATCCGGGTCGTATAGGCTCAGTATCGGCACAAATAGATAAGAAACCACAGACCAACTGTTTTCTATGCGCCGAGAATCTGCCTGACGAGCAAATACGGTTACCCTTCGGTAATGATGAGTATCACATATTGGTCAATCCATTTCCCATCTTCAAGCAACACTTTACCATACCTGCAACCACACATACACCACAACGCATTGAAGGTCGTATGCCGGCAATGTTACAGTTGGCAAGAGAATACACTCCTTATACCATATTCTACAATGGCCCTCGTTGTGGAGCATCGGCACCTATGCATATGCATTTTCAAGCAGCCCAAGCAGGTTGTATGCCTATTGAGGAGCAATGGCACACGGCAAGACGCACAGTGGTATGCTTGCATAACTCGGGAGAATTGAGTTTGCTCAACGATATGTTACGACCCATATTTGTCATATCGGCAACAGCACAAGAGGATGTAATAACACTGTTTGACAGGTTGTACAAAGCACTGCCACCCATTGCCGATGAGGAGCCTATGATGAATATAATGGTTCGATACGAAAACAACGGTTGGATACTAATAATATTCCCCCGTGCCAAACATCGCCCCGACTGCTACTATGCACAGGATGCGTCGCAACGACTTATAAGCCCCGGCACTGTAGAAATGGGAGGTCTGTTCATTACCCCACGTCACAACGACTACGAACAACTCACAACACAAGAGATAGCAAATATATACTCTGAAGTGAGTGCTTCAGAGAATGAAATATTAGAAACAATATCGCAATTAAAAAAATATAGATAATGACACAACCACACATACAAGTAGGAATAATGGCCGACAACCGTATCATCATAGTTTTTGATGGTATCTATAATTGTAACGGCAAGCAAGTAGAAGGCGAACAGTTGTTTGCTCGCACGCCCAATGGCATAGCGTGGCAAGGCTCGACCTACGATACATTGCAATTCACACCCGAGCAGGAGGAGAAAGCCTCATTCCTACTGCAAAACGTAACAATAGGTATCGGATTCCATTGGCAGCGCCACGAAAATCAGCGTTTCAGAGGTGGTGTAGAACTCATTACCGAGGACAAGAAGATTCGCGTTATCAATAATGTTAAAGCCGAGGAGTACCTGCGCAGTGTCATATCATCGGAAATGAATGCCACCTCATCGGTTGAATTACTCAAAGCCCACGCTGTAATATCGCGCAGTTGGTTGCTTGCACAGATTGAGAAACGCAATAATATAGAGGCAACAGCAACGGTATATCAGAGTGAAACAAACACCGAAGAGGAGCGCATCAAATGGTACGATCGCGAAGAACACGACAACTACGATGTGTGTGCCGATGACCACTGTCAGCGTTATCAAGGTATTACCCGAGCATCGACACAAGCCGTAAATGAAGCAGTCGAAGCAACCTTTGGTCAGGTATTATATTACGACAATCGCATAGCCGATGCACGCTTTTCGAAGTGTTGTGGAGGTGTTACCGAGTTGTTTGAGAATTGTTGGGAGCCACAACCCCACCCCTATCTTACTGCACAACGCGATAGCAGTGAGGGTGAACTACCCGACCTTACCATCGAAGAGAATGCCCGAGAATGGATAATGTCGAAACCCGACACATTCTGCAACACCAACGATAAAAGCATCCTATCGCAAGTTCTCAACGGATATGACCAAGAGACATCGCAATTCTATCGCTGGCGCATTGAGTATGAGCAAGATGAGTTGTCGGCTTTAGTACGACACCGTTCCGGAATTGATTTTGGAACAATACTCGATTTGATACCACTCAAAAGAGGCACATCGGGTCGCATCACACGATTACAGATTGTAGGCAGCAAGCGAAGCCTTATCGTAGGCAAAGAGTTAGAAATACGCCGTTGGCTATCGGAAAGTCACCTATACAGTTCGGCATTTGTCGTAGATAAACAACCCTATTACAACCAATCGAAGTTTGTTCTGCACGGTGCCGGTTGGGGACACGGTGTAGGGCTATGCCAAATGGGCGCAGCCATGATGGGCGCAAAGGGATATTCTTACAAAGGGATATTGGCACACTACTTCCGAGGTGCTGAATTACACAACCTGTATAATAAGGAGGCTGAATAATGAAAAGCAACGTCAGCAAACGGTCGCCTTGGAGTTGGGTACCTTCGCTTTACTTTGCCGAAGGTTTACCCTACGTTGTAGTTATGACAGTATCGGTCATAATGTACAAAAACTTTAACCTCAGTAACACGCAGATAGCCTTCTACACCGGTTGGCTCTACCTGCCTTGGGTTATTAAGCCCTTATGGAGCCCGTTTGTCGATTTATTCAAGACCAAGCGTTGGTGGATAACGACTATGCAACTCTTGGTAGGAGCAGGATTTGCAGCCATAGCCTTTACGCTGCATCTGCCATATATGATACAACTATCGTTGGCATTCTTTTGGCTTATGGCATTTTCATCAGCCACACACGATATTGCAGCCGATGGTTTCTATCTGCTCGCTGTACCCGATAAAGATGAGCAAGCACTGTTTGTGGGTATTCGCAGCACTTTTTATCGCATTTCCACTATTGCCGGACAAGGCCTGTTGGTACTCTTGGCAGGCTATCTAATAGATACTACAGGCGATATTGCTTGGTCTTGGTCTATAACCTTTGCCGTACTTGCAGTGTTGTTTATAACACTGTTTCTATACCACCGATTTATACTGCCTCGCCCCGATATCGACTGCCCTACAAGCGACGGAAATACCCCAAAGGATATTCTGAATGGATTTGTCAAGACATTTATTTCCTTCTTCAAGAAGCCATACGCCATCAGTTCCATTCTATTTATGTTGTTGTATCGCTTACCAGAAGCACTTCTTGCAAAGATGACAGGCCCATTCCTACTCGACCCTATCGAGAACGGAGGTATGGGACTAACAACTATGCAAGTAGGCGTAGCCACAGGAACAGTAGGTGTTATAGGACTTACATTGGGTGGAATTTTGGGAGGAGTGTGTGCCTCAAGAGGTGGCCTGATGCGTTGGCTATGGCCTATGGTTGTAGCAATCAGTCTGCCCAATATTGTATATGTTATAATGGCATTTACACACCCTGCATTATGGGTTGTCAATCTGCTTATTTTCATTGAACAGTTTGGCTACGGATTTGGCTTTACGGCCTATATGCTATTCCTTATACACTATGCCGAGGGTGAAAGCACTACAGCACACTATGCTCTATGCACAGCCTTTATGGCAATGGGTATGATGATACCGGGTATGGCTGCCGGTTGGATACAAGAGATTGTAGGATACAAGAATTTCTTTATTCTTATATGTTTACTGTGTATTGTAACAGTTATAGTAAGTATGTTTATAAAGTTGGACAAACCCCATACAAAGGCTCAAAATGAATAACAGAGTTTTCATATACACACTATTGATAGGTTTATGCAGCATCTGCTCGGCATACGCTACCCCTATTGTCAAGACCGGTATCGATGTACTTGTTGAACAAAATTTCGCCCCACTTGAGGGTAAGCGCGTAGGACTTGTAACCAACCCTACAGGTGTTGACTGTCATCTTACCCCTACAATAGACATTCTGCACCAAGCCGAGAATGTAAACTTGGTAGCACTCTTTGCACCCGAACACGGTGTGCGTGGTAATATCTATGCAGGAGATAAGGTGGCAAACGCGACAGATAGCAAGACAGGATTGCCCGTACACTCATTGTACGGCAAGAGTCGCAAACCTACGTCGGCAATGCTGCAAGGTGTAGATGTGTTGGTGTATGACATACAAGACATTGGCTGTCGCTCTTATACATTCATCAGCACAATGGGACTTGCTATGCAGGCTGCTGCCGAACTCGGCATAGAATTTATGGTGCTCGACCGTCCTAATCCATTGGGTGGATATCGTGTAGAGGGTTGTCCCGTCGAAGATGGATATACCTCATTCGTAAGCCAATACCCCATTCCCTACATTTACGGTCTCACTTGTGGTGAGTTGGCAATGCTGCTCAATGAAGAAGGTATGACAGGTAGTAAAAAATGTAACTTGACAGTAATTACAATGCAGGGCTGGCGTCGTGATATGGATTTCGAGCAAACCGGCTTGCCGTGGGTATTGCCTTCGCCTCACATACCACAACCTATATCGGCCTATTTCTACCCAATGTCGGGCATTGCAGGCGAATTGGGTACAATATCTATCGGAGTAGGTTACACCAAGCCGTTCCAACTCTTTGCAGCATCGTGGGTTAATGCCGACAAGTTGGCATCACGCCTCAATGCACTCAATTTGCAAGGAGTCGTTTTCCGACCTATTCACTATACACCATTCTACAGCACAGGTAAAGGCACTCGATTGCAAGGCGTAGAGGCTCATATTACCGATCGCAACAAGGTTTCTCTTTCTGAAATACAGTTCTACGTTATGCAAGAGATGGCATCGCTATACCCCACACACAAAGCATTTGACAATGCTGAGCCTTCGCGACTGAATATGATAGATAAGGTATGTGGAACAAATCAAATACGCCTACTCTTTACCAAGCGATATAAATGGGAAGATGCCCGCGACTATTGGAACAAAGGCGTGGGGGCTTTCAAACAAAAATCACGTCAATACTATCTATACCAATGATACAACTCATAGCCGACAGTGGCTCGACCAACACCGATTGGGCTGTCGTTAATGGCAGCGTAACCACACATATAAAGACATCGGGTATCAATCCTGTTCATCAAGATGATACTGCGATAACAAGCACCCTTACACAAGAACTTTTGCCACAACTGCAAGGGGTAAAACCTACGCATATACACTTTTATGGTGCAGGATGTGTAGGTGGAACGACCAATGCAAGGTTGTTCTCACTGCTGCAACAACTATTCAACGAAACACAAATCAGCATCAACAGCGACCTGCTTGCAGCGGCTCGCAGTCTGTGTGGGAACGACAAGGGTATCGTGGGTATATTAGGTACAGGAGCCAACTCCTGCCTATATGACGGCTGCAATATTGTAGCAAACATTCCACCACTTGGCTATATTCTCGGCGATGAAGGCAGTGGCGCATCATTGGGGAAAGCCTTCCTGCGAGCATTATTACGCAACGAATTGGGCTGCGATATGAAAGAGGAATTTTTCAAGGCATACAACACCGATTACAGCAAACTCATTGCTCGCATCTATCGTGAGCCGGCAGCCAATCGTTTCTTGGCATCATTATCTCCCTTTATTGCCACGCACCTACATAACGAAACATTACAAAATATCGTAACCGACACAATAGCAACATATATCGACAATCACATCTTGCGATATAATAGCACCGATACCCCCCTGCACCTTACCGGCTCGGTAGCGTTTTATTACAAAGAAATCATAACCCAAGTGGCACAATGCAGAGGTATCACATTGGGTAAAGTAACACGCACACCCATAGAAGGACTAATAACATATCATTCAAAACAATCGTAACCATTATGCAAGCAGCACTATATCTCATACCTGTAACATTGGGCGACACCGAAATCAATCGTGTATTGCCCGACCACAATCGTCAGGTTATAGCCAACATTAAGCATTTTGCAGTCGAAAATATACGTTCGGCTCGACGTTTTCTACGACGCTCCAACCCCGATATCGTTATAGATGACCTCACCTTCTACACCCTCGACGAGCACACACGCGCCGAGGAGGTGTCGTCGTTCCTTGCTCCACTGCGACAAGGGCTGCCAATGGGCGTGATTTCGGAAGCAGGATGCCCTGCTATAGCCGACCCGGGAGCCGACCTCGTTGCCATTGCTCAGAGCGAAGGCCTACCGGTTGTGCCACTTGTAGGACCATCATCGATATTACTGTCTCTTATGGCAAGTGGATTTAACGGACAAAGTTTCACTTTCAACGGTTATTTGCCCGTTGAGCCTGCCGAGCGTACACGCAAAATTCGCCAATTGGAGCAACGCATATACCAAGAAAATCAGACACAGATTTTCATTGAAACACCCTATCGCAACCACAAGATGATAGAAGAACTCATACGCACTTGTCGCCCCGGCACTCGCCTATGTGTTGCTTGCGACATCAGTTGCGAGAACGAGGAGATACACACTCGCACAATGGCACAATGGAAAAAAGCACAATACAATTATCAAAAAAGGCCTGCAATATTCCTATTATATAAGTAACTTTGCAGTGTCAGGAACATCAATACAACACTATACCGATGCTCACAAAGAATCAGATAAAATTCATTCAATCACTATCACGCAAGAAAGGTCGTGTTGAGAGTGGTTGTTTCATAGCCGAAGGCAATAAATTGGTAGAAGATACATTGCACGCCTTTGTATGCCGTATGCTGGTAGCGACGCCTCAATGGTGGCAAGAGCATCCTACTGCACCTGCCGAACAACGCATTGAGGTGGCTCGCGATGAGTTGTCGCGCATTTCACAACTCACCACACCACAAGAGGTATTGGCTGTGTATGAAATACCTCAAAAACAACTCGATGAGAAGAAACTTAAAAACGAGTTATCGATAGTACTCGATACCGTGCAAGATCCCGGCAACTTGGGTACTATCATTCGCATAGCCGATTGGATGGGTATTCACAATATCATTTGTTCGCCCGACACAGCCGATGTTTACAATCCCAAGGTGGTACAAGCCACAATGGGAGCATTGGCACGAGTATCGGTATTCTATACCCCTCTTGTTCCCTTCATAAGCCGTATGAACAAGGAGTTGCCTATATACGGAACATTTCTCGATGGAGAGAATATATACCACAAGACATTGAGCAAGAACGGATTGATAGTAATGGGAAACGAAGGAAATGGCATATCGGATGATATACGCCAACTCATAACACAGCGGCTATATATCCCCAATTATCCCGATGGTGCCGAAACAAGCGAAAGCCTCAACGTTGCTGTTGCTACGGCTATAACTTGTGCCGAGTTTCGTCGTCAAGCAATAACCTCAAAATTGTAATTTTATGGCAAAAACCAAAAGCGTATATTGTTGCAACAATTGTGGAGCAGAGAGTCCGAAATGGATAGGACGCTGCCCCGTGTGTGGCGAGTGGAACACATACGTTGAGCAAGTTGTTTCGGTAAAGCCCTCATCACAAGCACGCGCATCGCACTCGATAGACGGTACCAAGGCGCAACCACTGCGATTGGAACAGATAGAATCGACCAACGAGCCTCGTATCGACCTTGGCAATGCCGAACTGAATAGAGTATTGGGAGGTGGTTTGGTAAAAGGCTCGCTTGTGCTGATAGGTGGAGAGCCGGGCATCGGTAAATCCACGCTGATACTGCAAACAATACTATCACTCAAAAATATTCGCACACTGTATGTAAGTGGCGAAGAGAGTGCCCGACAACTCAAATTACGCGCCGAACGCATCGGATATGACAACCCCGACTGCTACATCGTGTGCGAAACGATGTTGGAAGATATTATGGTGCATACTCGCAATATTCGCCCCGACCTATTGGTGGTAGATTCTATACAAACCATTGCAACCGAAACACTCGAGTCATCGGCTGGCTCGGTAGCACAAGTGCGCGAATGTACAGCAGCACTGCTGCGATTTGCCAAGGAGAGTGGAACTCCTATACTGCTGGTGGGACACATCAACAAAGAAGGTAGCATAGCCGGCCCTAAAGTGTTGGAGCATATAGTCGATACCGTTCTGCAATTTGAAGGCGACCGTCACTATATGTATCGCATCCTGCGCTCGGTAAAAAACCGTTTTGGCAGCACGGCCGAATTGGGTATATACGAGATGCGCCAAGAGGGATTGCGCGAAGTAAGCAACCCATCGGAACTATTACTCACAGCCAATCACGAAGGGTTAAGTGGTGTAGCCATTGCTGTTGCCATAGAGGGCATACGACCATTCCTCATCGAAACACAAGCCTTGGTGAGCAGTGCCGCATACGGTACACCACAACGCTCGGCAACAGGATTTGACTTGCGACGAATGAATATGCTGTTGGCTGTACTCGAAAAACGCGTGGGATTTAAGTTGGGACAGAAAGATGTCTTTCTCAACATAGCCGGAGGCATCAAGGTAAATGACCCGGGAATGGACTTGGCCATTATCAGCGCAATACTCTCATCCAATATGGATATGAGCATCGAGGAGGGTACTTGTCTTACCGGCGAGGTAGGTCTATCGGGCGAAATACGACCCGTCAATCGCATAGAACAACGTATTCTTGAAGCCGAGAAGTTGGGCTTCCGTCGCATTATTATACCCCACAATAACATCAACGGTTTTGACACGTCAAAACTCAAAATAGAGATTCTGCAAGTACGCAAAGTTGAGGAGGCATTTCGCCTACTCTTTGGTTAGATTTGTGCTATGATACAACAACAACAATTACGTCTGCTACCCCATCAGGCAGCATCCGAGCAAGCCATAATAGAATATCTCAAAGGCAATGGTATAGAAAACATCAATGCCGTAAGGGTACTGAAACGCTCGATAGATGCTCGACGCAGACAGGTATTAGTCAACCTCACTGTAAGCATCTACATCAACGAATTGCCTCAAGATGATGGTTATGAAACAATCATATATGGCGATGTATCGCAATCGCGCTCGGTGGTAGTGGTAGGAGCAGGCCCTGCCGGACTCTTTGCATCATTACGACTTATTGAGGCAGGATTGCGCCCTATCCTACTCGAACGAGGCAAAGATGTACACGCTCGTCGTCGCGATATTGCCCTCATCAGTCGTGAACATCGCATCGATCCCGAATCGAACTACGGTTTCGGTGAAGGAGGTGCAGGAGCATTCTCCGACGGTAAGTTATATACACGCAGTAAAAAACGTGGTAACGTAAATCGCATCCTCAATATCCTATGTCAGCACGGTGCATCAACATCAATTCTTGCCGATGCGCATCCCCACATAGGTACCGATAAGTTGCCTCGAGTTATTGAAAATATACGCAATCGCATTATACAATCGGGTGGCGAGGTGCATTTCGAAACCAAAATGACCGGTCTGCTCATTCATAACAATAGCGTGGTAGGCGTTACTACGGCTTGTGGAAAGACCTTCAGAGGCCCTGTAATACTTGCCACAGGACACTCGGCTCGCGATGTATATTACTATATGCACGAAGCAGGTATAGCATTGGAGTCGAAAGGCATTGCTATGGGTGTACGACTCGAACACCCGCAACAACTTATCGACACGATACAATACCACAACCCCAATGGCAGAGGCAAATACCTACCGGCAGCCGAGTATAGTTTTGTCACACAGGTAGCCGGCCGAGGTGTGTACTCATTTTGTATGTGTCCCGGAGGCTTTGTCGTTCCGGCAGCCACAGGCCCCGAACAACTTGTAGTGAACGGTATGTCACCATCCAATCGAGGCTCACGCTGGGCTAACTCGGGTATGGTTGTAGAGATACGTCCCGAAGACTTTCCCGATGTCGATAAATATGGCGTATTGGCCGGTATCAAGTACCAAGAGGAGTTGGAGCGACTGTGCTATATAAATGGCAATTGCAGGCAAACTGCGCCGGCACAACGAATGGCCGATTTTGTGGCAGGTCGCAACTCATCGACTCTTGTATCATCATCCTATACACCGGGCTTGGTGGCATCGCCCCTACACTTCTGGATGCCCGAACATATTACCACTCGCCTGCGTGAAGGATTCCGTTATTTCGGGAAGATTTCGCACGGATTTCTTACCAACGAGGCAACAATGATAGGTGTTGAAACTCGCACCTCATCGCCTGTGCGCATACCACGCGATGCCGAATTGATGTCACACATTACAATGCGAGGCTTATACCCTTGTGGCGAAGGTGCCGGCTATGCAGGAGGTATCGTGTCGGCTGCAATAGACGGAGAACGATGTGCCGAGGCCATAGCCAACCAAATAGATGACTTGAAAGAATAAAGAACAGACGAATATATCTTATGAAGAAAACTCTTTTTATCGCAGCCTCTACTGTTGCACTACTTACAGGATGTAATCAGCCCCTATCTGAGCCGACAATGACTGTTGACAAGATGGGCATAACTGTTACATCGGAGCAAAATCGCGAATACTCTTACAGCGACAAACGTAGTGGCTACTACTATGGTCGCACACATCAAGACCACTTTGCCGAGTGGTATGCCGGTTGGAATGTCAAGCAACGCCGCATAGTGAGCGATTACGACCTATATGTAGATACAACTCTCCTTGCGCGCACCGATGCACAAGTTACCGTTTATCCCCACTACTTGAGCCGTCAATTTGATAGCGCAACTGAAAAATTTGCACTTATCGACAATCGTGCCATCGTAACAATAGCGCTCAACAACATTAAGGGCAAAAACATTGCTATTGAGATAGATACAACACTCTTATCGAATCCTCGCTATGAGGAAGGTATGTTGTGGTTTACGCCTCGCGAATCGCCCGACTCGTTGTTGGCTGTCGCCTCCTATAATGATGCAACAACACAATACATCGACGGCCGATTGCAAGCACCGGCATCGGCAGGTGGTTTTGTTATGGCATACGGCAATAAAGCCACTTGCATCGAAACAATCGCTTCATTCCGTAACGAAGGCAAGCAATGGCTTGAGGCTCGCAAGGAGCGTATGAACAGTCTCGTTACAAAGTCAAATCCGATGAAGAGTAACCTCGATTCGCTCGACCTTGCTATTGCTTGGTTGTTACTCACCACCGATGAACTTGTAACCAATCAACAAGGCAGAGGTATATATGCCGGATTGCCTTGGTTTAATGAGTATTGGGGACGCGATATGTTCATATCAATGCCCGGAGCAACGCTTGTTAACGGAGAATTTGAAATTACACGACAAATTCTGTCGGACTTCTCTCGCCTACAAGACGTTGACCCCAAGTCGCCCACATTGGGCCGCATCCCCAATCGCGCCAACATCGAAGGCATACTATACAACACAACCGACGGAACACCTCGATTTGTTATGCAAGTGGCCGACTATGTGCGCTACTCGGGCGACACAGCATTCATTCGTGAAATATATCCTGCCGTATCACGCAGTATCACAGCATCTATTGCACTCTTTACCGATGAGAATGGCTATTTGTGTCACGCCGATGCAGACACTTGGATGGACGTGAAGCGTAATGGTATTCCCGGCTCACCTCGTGGCAATCGCGCCAACGATATACAAGCCTTGTGGTATCACCAACTAATCGACGGTGCATATATGGCTCGTTTTATGGGCGACAACTTGGTTGCTCTTGAATGGGAAACTCGCGCCAAATCGCTTCGTAACAATTTTGCCAAGGATTATTGCGACACCACAAATAACCTTATTATCGACCACCTCAACGCCGATGGCTCACGCGATATGCAAGTACGACCCAACCAATTATACACATACGAGTTGATTGATAATTACGACTTCTGTCGTGCTGTTACACGTCGCGTATGGGAGGAGTTGGTGTATCCTTGGGGTGTAGGCTCATTGAGCCAAATGGATGATGACTTCCACCCTCAACACGAAAATTGGCACTACTACCACAAAGACGATGCCTACCACAATGGTACAGTGTGGTTGTGGAACAATGGTCACGCAATGCAACGTATGATAGAGATGGGACAACCCGATATCGCTTGGCAACTCTTCAAGAATATGAATCGCCAAGCACTTGCCGAAGGTGCTATAGGCAGCCTCAGCGAGAATGCCGATGCACACCCTCGCGAGGGCGAAGCGTGGGCCAAACGATCGGGAACATTCCTACAAGCGTGGAGCAATGCCGAGCAGTTGCGCGTGTGGTATCAACACTTCTTGGGTATTCGCCCCGATATGGTAAATGGCGTTGTTACTGTCAACCCTCAATTGCCTACCGACATTACCTCGCTTACATACAGCCAACGCATTGGCAAAGGCGACATTATAGGTACATTTGAGCGTACCGATGAACTGACTGCCTACGGATATATACTACGCAACGAGGCCGCTACATTGCGATTCGACATACCTTTGTACGACACATTCGAAGTCGCAGTACAACCCGGCGAAATTGTATTACTCAAAGATAAGAACGGCAAACTCACCATAAAACACACAGCACAAGACGGTACTGTTGTGAATGAAACTACCATCGACCGGAGTGAGGGACTCGTAAAACAAGCCACCGAGAACGATGCATTCTTTGAAGGAACACAATTCTGCACGCCTATTCATCGCGACGACCTCAAGGCTTTCGACACATACTACGAGGATGCTTTAGCCTACTAATAATCACAATATGCACATATAACAAGAAGTGGAGTCACCCCATAGAGAGCGACTCCACTATTTTTTATCCTATAACTATATATTATCTGTTACCACCGGTAAAGATTACAATACGATTCCAATCATTGTCATTGGGATAAGGTTGCTCACTACTACCCTCGCTCTCTATATTGATGCGACTTGATGATACACCGTATTTATTTTGCAAAATCTCGGCCACTGCTTGCGCGCGACGGTGACTCAACTCCTTATTATAATCGGATGAGCCTGTATTACGGTCGGCATAACCTGTTATGGTGACATTGCAAGAAGGATTACTCTTAAGCCATTGAGCCACATTGTAAATATTCACCATCTCTTGTTGCGATACAGTTGCACTGTTAAGACCGAACAATACCGATGCTGTCATTACGCCACTGCAAGGTTGCTGCTCAACAACCACAGTTTCACTTACAGTAGGAGTTACCTCGGGACAAGGAGGACAATCGACCTTGCGCGAACGGCAATCGTTCAATTCAGATCGCAACTGATTCGTACGGCGATTGAGTTCGGCTATAGCAAGACGGTCGGTATAAGGGTCATAAGCATTAAAGCCACCACCAAACTTAATAGTCAAACCACCTATTGCCGAGGCAATGGCTTCAACTTGTCCACCACGCATAACGTGATTGAATTGGTCGGCTACGGCCTGCACACGAGCCTCGAGGAAGAAGTCGATGTGACGCGACAAACGGAAGTTCATCTTAATACCACCCGTAATGGGTAATGCCCAAGTTTTGTTGTCGAATGTTGAGTGATGCCAACCGAGCGATGCACCAAGACCCAAGAAAGGTATAAATGAGAATACTCTATTTTCTTTATACCCCATCAGCGAGTTGGTCATATTCCACAAGAAGTCGAGATAGAATGCACCGTAACGCATCGAGCCATAGTTATTGTCCCAATCGAAATGCAACGAACCTGCCATAGCACTCATACGCATTCCCCAATAGGGGCTTATCCACTTACCTACGGCAAGATTCATAGCCAACGTAAAGTGAACATCGTTACCGGCTTGCTCCCACACAAGCATTTGTGTACCGGCACCCAACGACATATACCAATTGTCGAGATTACGCTCCTCGTAGTAATATACCTTACCGGGAACCATCTCGGCAACAGCAATCTGCTCTTCGACAATATACTGAGCCGAGGCAGTGAGGGAGGCTGTCAACGCCAACCCTACAATACTACAAAAGTAAAAAAACTGTTTCGTTCTCATTTTTAATAAAATTTAGTTGATAATACTTATCAATGCCGGTACAATGGTAGAACAGACCTTTAGCACCCACATTTTTTTGTAATTAAAACAACGGTAGGTTAATTGTGTTCAAGAAAATGCGTAGAGAAAAGTAGGCAAATTATACTTTTAACACACTTGATAATGGCATAATTCACAAAAAATTATAACATTGCATCGGTGTTTCTATATTAATTTGTATTTTTGAAACCCAATATATTGTGACACATCCATTACCATTAGAGATATGAGTAAAAATAAGAATAAATTGACATCGGGACTGATGGGTCGCCTCACTCGACGTTATCGTATTATCCTACAAGAAAACGATACAAACAAGGAGATGTGGAGCGCGACGACATCACAGTTGCAAAATATCATCATCATTATAGCCGTAGTGATGGCTATAGGATTTGCCATCTTTGCATTATTTGCGTGGACACCTTTACACAACATTCTGCCGGGATACCTTAAGAGCGAGGCGCGTTCGCAAATAGTAGATAATGCCCTGCGTGTTGACTCTCTGCATCACGAAATGCAATTGAGAGAACGCTACTACAATAATATAGCACGCATACTTACCGATGACATACCTTTGGATAGTATCATTCTTAACGATAGCATAGCAGCCAGCCTCGACTCGGCTCAATCGTGGACACCCGATATACTTACCAAGTCGTCACCCGAAAGTGAAGCCTTCGCCCGAGAGTACGAAAAAGAGGAACAATTTAACCTCACAATGCTACCTACACACAGCGATGGTATTCATTTCCATATACCCATAAAAGGCACAATCATAAAGGTATATGACCCAACACAGGGACATTACGGTATCGAGATAGAGGCAGCCTCAGCAAGAGCCCCTATTACTGCCGTACTCGATGGCACTATTGTAGCCTGCAGTCATACAATATCTAATGGTTATGTAGTTGTTATACAACACAACAATAACTTTGTAAGCATATATAGGAATGTGAGCGACAACCTGCGCAATATAGGCGACAAGGTAGTAGCCGGCGAGCGAATAGGTACGGTAGGAACAGCCATAAACGATATTGTAAAGTTTGAGTTATGGCACGCCGGTGTTGCTGTAGATCCTATGAAATATATTGTTTTTTGATTAACACTTACACAAATAGAATGGCAACCGAGATAGAACATAAATACAAAGTTACAGGTAATGAGTATATACAAGGTGCCGTAAGTTCTACTTACTTTAGGCAAGGGTATCTCACTACACAGAAAGAGTGCGTTGTGCGTGTGAGAATAGCCGGAGAGAGAGCCTATCTTACTATCAAAGGCGAGAATAAAGGCGCTTCGCGAGCCGAATATGAGATAGAGATAGCCCAAGATATGGCCCAATCGATGCTCGACACTATGTGCCAATCGCCCATTATCGAAAAGACTCGTTACATATACCC
The DNA here is from genome assembly GCA_017532725.1 of Bacteroidaceae bacterium. Classification (GTDB taxonomy): domain Bacteria; phylum Bacteroidota; class Bacteroidia; order Bacteroidales; family Barnesiellaceae_A; genus Barnesiella_A. Next base: position 3,546 of record JAFXIZ010000041.1, on the reverse strand, counting down.
CTACAAAGGTCACACTTGGGAAATAGACCACTTTCTTGGTGACAACGAGGGTCTTGTCATCGCCGAGATAGAACTCAAAAGCGAGGAAGAAAGTTACGAAAAGCCTCCATTTTTGGGTCAAAATGTAACCGGTATTGCCCGATATTACAACTCAAACCTCTCAATTCGACCCTACTCGACTTGGAGCGATGAAGAAAAGTAAAATTGTTTACAACCTCATTATCTGACAAATAACCATACAAGTTAATACAGGTGTGAAAGTTTTTTTGAAAAAAAACATAGTAATAACGGATAATATTAATTCTTTTCACTAAATTTGCACTCGCAATCGACAAAAGGAAAGATGCCGGAGTGGTCGATCGGGACGGTCTCGAAAACCGTTGTACGGGCAACTGTACCCAGGGTTCGAATCCCTGTCTTTCCGCAAGGTAATAAGAAGGATAAGGTATTTCTTTATCCTTCTTGTTTTTTATAGTAATATTCCATTTTTTTTGTAACTTCGCAACATCATAAATTATGATGAAAACACGCTAAATAACGTTTAACCTAAATAAGACTATGAAGAAGATTATTACATCTTGCTTACTCGGTGCAATTGCCCTATGTGCCAATGCCCACGAGTTGAACGAACAAGAGGCACAAAACATCGCACGCAACTTTTTTGCCGGTAAGGCAACAACACAAATGCGCGCTCCTATCGACAATGCCTCTATCACAACAGCATTTACTGCCCATAGCAACAATAATGAAAATCTGCTTTATGTTTTCAATCGAGGAGAGGAAAACGGCTTTATCATCATTGCAGGAGATGATAATGTAGATAATGTTGTACTTGGTTACAGCGACAGCGGCAACTTCGATTACGACAATATACCGTCAAATATGCGATGGTGGCTTGACGAATACGCCCGACAAATAGAATTATCACGCACATTCGCAATCGATAATCGCCAAGAAGCCAAGTCGGAAGCATATACATCGAAGTTTGACAAAAACGTAGGCCCACTTGTAGAGGCACGTTGGAGTCAGGATGCTCCCTATAACAACCTATGTCCCGAATTTAGTGCAACAACAAAATGTGCCACAGGTTGCGTGGCAACAGCAATGGCTCAAATTATGTACCATCATAAGTACCCCGAACACGGTGTAGGCACCAAAGAGGTGTACAACGGTGCAAACGTTGAGGTAATAGACTTTGCCAACACTACCTACGAATGGGACTTGATGACACCTGTTTACAGTTCATTAAGCACCGATGCCGAGCGCAATGCCGTTGCAACACTGATGTACCACGTTGGCCGTTCGGTCGATATGATGTACGGAGATGTAAGTGGAGCAGTGTCGGCCGAAGCCGCTCCTGCCTTGGCCAACTATTGGGGTTATGACAAGGCTGTTGTTCATCGCGATCGTAGTTTCTACACCATCGAAGAGTGGGAAACATTTATTAAAGATGATATAGACAATGGTCGCCCCATACTTTATCACGGACAATCGCCCAACGGAGGTCACGCCTTTGTACTCGACGGATATAACAGCGAAGGCTATGTACACATCAATTGGGGATGGAGTGGAATGAGTAACGGATACTTCTTGATACACGCTCTTACTCCCGAAAGACAAGGTATAGGTGGATTTACAGGTGGATACAACAGTGGACAAGGTGCGGTATTCGGCATTCAACCAAACAAAGGCAACAAAGCCACTATTGAAATAACAGCCAACAGCCTTTACATAGACAATAGCCGTACCTATACAAAAGGCGAAGCCATTGCTACAGTCGTATCAGGTCTTGCCAATGCTTGCTGGAGTTCGGCATCGTTCAGTGCCGGCTTTATGATTTACGACGCTAACGACAATCTTGTAGAGAGCGTACACAGCAATAACCTCACCATTGGTGGCAGCAGTTCACTTGGCACTCAAAACTTACCTCTTACAATACCAACAACACTTGCCGAGGGTAACTATCGTTTATATTTGGCTCACACCGATGCCAATGGCGATTGGAAACGAGTTGCAATGAGTGTCAACGCACAACCATACTGCAACTTCAGTGTAAGTGGTAATGAAGTTGCATTTATAACCGAGGAAGAGGGCGAAATATGGGCAACATCGGTAGTATGTAACGAAGAGAATATCTATTCAAAACGTTTCTCTACCTTTACCATTACAATGAGCAATACAATGAATCACGAATACTTTGGCTCAATCTATGTATCAATATACAACAGCACAGGTAAGTTTGAGCAACGTAAGAGTGATGCTATTGCCCTATCAATACCTGCCGGCAAAGAGATTACAATAGAAATTCCCATCAAAATAGAAGTAAGTAAGGGTAACTACTGTATATTCATTACCGACGGTAACAAAAACAAATTCAGCGAGTCATATCCCATCACAGTCTTGGCAGAACCTACCAATGCCGAGTTGAAAGTAAGCAATTTTACCCTGACAAATATGGCACAAGACCAACTACAAACCGAGTACACCGTAACAAATAACGGTGGAGATTATACCGGTAAGTTGCGCTCTTGGGTACTCTTCGACAATCGTCAATCGACCTCATCATACTGCAACACCGAGGAGGTAACAATCAAGCAGGGCGAGTCAATGACATTCAAACAAACTTGGGCTTTCGATGACGGTGTAGTTGGCGAAACATACATCTGCTCGTTGTGGTATGAGGACAATCGTAACGGTGGTGTGTCGCAATTGGGTAGCGAAGAGATATCATTCACGCTCAAGGAAGGCTCAGGTGTAGAGAGTGTTACCAACACACATTTTACACTCTACCCCAACCCGGCTCACGAATTTATTACAATAAGCAACAATTGTACAATCGAGCGTGTAACCATTTACAATATGCAAGGCACAGTGGTAGCATCGACAGTTAACGACAGCAATGTTGCAACAATTAATGTTGCCTCACTGCTCGCCGGCAACTATATTGTAGTGGCTGCAACCGAGCAAGGTAATGTTGTGAAGAAAGTTGTTATACAATAAAATTCCTTTGAAAATGAAGAAAATTATTATGACCATACTTGCCATTGGCACTATGGCTGCAATGACAGCCTGCCAATCGAAAAAAGAGAGTGTCAGCACCAATGCACAAGCAAACGAAACGCCCATAGAACGCACTGTGGATAACTCGGTTATGGCTCTGCCTCGCGTTGTTGTCTATAAGACCAAGGCCGACTACAGCAACCTTGTACCTGTCAATATGAACGATGCAAAAACCGAAATCGTAAGTTACCCCGACCCTACAGACATCAAGGATAACAAGCGTCCTACGACACTAAACGACGGTTTTTTGCTCGACAACTTCGGTATTGGCAAGAATGTTGCGTACCTCGACTACACCTACGAGCAATATGCAGCACTTGAGCAAGTACCCGATATGGAAACACTTATGCAACACATAAGCGAGCGAAATCCTCTAACAGCCTACTATGTAAGCAATAAGGACTACTTGCGCACCGACGGTCGCAGTGTCGAGGCACTCAACACTGCCATTGCAAACGGTATGGCAGGATTTACCCCTGTTGAGTT
>JAFXIZ010000040.1 GCA_017532725.1 Bacteroidaceae bacterium | reverse complement strand
CTGCCGGGCGATATAACGTTAGGTGGAGTTATACACAACGGTGTAGGAACTATTGTAACCGGTAATACAATAATCGAGCCCGATGACCACGTTCTTGTATTCTGCCTTGATACTGCACTATACAAGTTGGATCGTTGGTTTGGATAATTGAAGTAGATATATGAACAAGATACACATAGGCATATTGTTGCGCGTTCTCGGAATATTACTATGTTTCGAGGCTTTATTTATGTTCATACCCACAATTGTGGCTTTCGTTTACAATGAGCCTGATCGTTGGGCATTTCTTGTATCATCTATCATTACGCTTCTTGTTGGTGGTACAATGGCCTATCGCTTGCGCAACTGTCGCGATGTAATGGGACGTCGCGATGGAGTCTTGTTGGGAACATCGGTGTGGATAATTTTTGCCTTGATGGGTATGCTGCCTTTTTTGTGCGTGAATCATTCTTTTACCGATGCAATGTTTGAAACAATATCGGCCATTACCACAACAGGAGCAAGTGTCTATAAAGATATTGATAATCTACCCCACGGCATCTTATTGTGGCGCAGTATGTTGCATTGGATTGGTGGTATTGGTATGATTCTGTTCACTGTAGCAGTGTTGCCTATGCTCAATCATCGTGGTGGTATGATATTGCTCAGTACCGAGGTGTCGGGAATGGGGCAATACAAATTGAGTCCCCGTATCAGTCAAACGGCATTGCGATTATGGTTGTGTTACTTTATCTTTACTGCAATCTTATTCTTCCTGCTATATGCCGGCTCTATGAATGTATTTGATGCCGTATGTCACAGCCTATCGACAATGGCTACAGGGGGATTCTCAACACATAATGAGAGTGTGGGATATTTCCACTCGGCGTATATTGAATATGTTATTACGTTATTCACATTTATTGCCGGTATTAATTTTGCAGTCATATACCGTACTGTTATGAGCGAACATCAGTTATTGTTTCGCTCGGAGCAAGTTAAATGGTACACAATGATTATAGTTGCTTGTACTGTTGTTTTTACAGTAGGTCTTTTCTTACAGGGAACATATCCCAATATAGAGTTGAGTTTCCGTAAAGCCTTGTTCCAAGTGTGTTCGGTTATAACAAGTACCGGATTTTCGACCGACAATACCTTTGAATGGGGTCCTTTCTATACGTTGGTATTGCTTACGCTGATGTTCTTCGGTGCCTGTGCCGGCTCGACAAGTGGTGGTGCCAAGATTGACCGTATGGTAATACTTACCAAGAATGCCCGTAATGAATTTCATAGAGTTATACATCCCAACGTAATACGCCCTGTATTGTATAATGGCAAGGTATTGTCGCACGAAACAGTGTCGCGAGTGCTTGCATTCACTATTATGTATGTAATAGTGTGGATTTCGGGTGCTGTAATCCTTGCTCTACAAGGAGCGTCAATGGGAGAGGCTGTGTATGGCTCACTATCGGCCTTGAGTAATATGGGTATAGGTATTGGTGCCGATGCCGGAGGATATTACTCGGATATATCATACAGTGCAAAATGGACTCTTATGGCTCTTATGGTTATAGGACGTCTTGAGATTTTTACAGTTATAATTATCTTTATGCCTCTATTTTGGAAAAAATCATAATCACATAGCAATATGGCAAGTACAAAGAAAAATAGCAACAATAACAATAAACATAAGCAGACTGTTAAAAAGGAAAACAATATAAAGAATCTGTTTAATGGCTTTATGCGATTTTGCAAGAGCGAAACAGTACACTTTATATTGGGAGTTGTATTCTCGCTTTTCGGTGCATTTCTTCTTATTGCGCTAACTTCTTTCTTCTTTACAGGGAAGAATGACCAAAGTATCGTAGAGAATGTACCCTTCTTTCAACTCTTTTCGATAGAAGAAGATATGTTGAATTGGGCAGGTGCTATAGGCGCATATGTATCCAATCTGTTAGTAAATAAGTGGATAGGTATAGCAGCGTATGTATTTGCCTTGTGGATATGTATAGCAGGCTTGCGATTGATGCGAGTCATAGAGAATGGTTTTACAAAGGTGAGCATCTTATGCGCTTTGGGTTGCATTATATTGTCGCTTACATTTGGCTTTATCTTTCAACTGACCGAAAGCACCTCTTTTATAACTTGGGGAGGTAACCACGGAAAGGTTATTACCGATATACTCTTTAAGGCCATAGGTCCTTGGGGCACCGGTATTATTATTCTTATATTCTTTGTATTGTTGATGGTAATGATAAGTCGCAGTACCATACAATTTATACGCACTGCTCTTACTACCAATCCCTTCCGTAATCCTTTTGCCTTTAAGAAAAAAGAGGTTGTCTCGGAGGAGGTAGAAGATGAAAATGCCGAAAATGAAGAAGAGTCCCCTACTCCTGTCGAAAACAACGATGAAGATTCGTTTGTATTTGTAACAGAAGATGAGATAGGCGAAAACGAAATAGAGATACCACAGGATGATGTTCCTGAAGCCATCATTGAGGAAGATGCCCCCTTTGTTGAAGATGAAGTGGAGGTAAATGACACTGACCCTATAATGATTGATGTAGAGCCTACGGTGTTGTCGCGCGATGGCGAGCCTGTCTTTACGGTATCGACCGGTGCAAAAGAGGAGTTGGTTGAAGAGGTGTTGCAAGACTATGACCCCACTCTCGACTTGCCTCGTTATCGCAAACCTACGCTCGACCTGCTTGCCGACCTGCCCGATTGCTCAGGCTCGGTAGATCGCAATGAATTGGAAAGCAACAAAAAGCGTATTACCGATACGCTGATGACATACGGCATAGAGATTAGTTCGATACAAGCCACTGTAGGCCCTACCGTAACGCTTTACGAAATTATTCCTGCCCCCGGTGTGCGTATTGCCAAAATCAAAAATCTTGAGGATGATATTGCGCTCAGTCTGTCGGCTTTGGGTATTCGTATTATTGCCCCTATTCCCGGTAAGGGAACGGTAGGTATTGAGGTGCCTAATAACGACCCACAAACAGTATCGATGCGTTCGATTATAGCCTCTCGCAAATTCCAAGAGAGTAAGTACGAATTGCCTATTGCACTCGGTAAGACCATTACAAACGAGGTCTTTGTGGCCGACTTGTCGAAGATGCCTCACGTTCTTGTTGCCGGTGCTACAGGTCAAGGTAAGTCGGTAGGTCTTAATGCTATTATCACATCGTTGCTCTATAAGAAACATCCTGCCGAGTTGAAGTTTGTCCTTGTTGACCCCAAGAAGGTGGAGTTTAGCATATACTCGGCTATCGAGCGTCATTTCCTCGCTAAATTACCCGATACCGAAGAGCCTATCATTACCGATACGACCAAGGTAGTGCAAACACTGCAGTCGGTTACACGCGAAATGGATATGCGTTATGACTTGCTCAAGGCTGCCAAGGTGCGCACTATAAAAGAGTATAATGCTAAGTTCAAATCGCGTCATTTGTTGCCCAGTAAGGGTCATCGCTTCTTGCCTTACATTGTAGTGGTAATAGATGAGTTTAGCGACCTTATTATGACAGCCGGCAAGGAGGTTGAGAGTCCTATTATTCGTATTGCACAGTTGGCGCGTGCAGTAGGTATTCATATGATAATAGCAACACAACGACCTTCGACCAATGTTATTACAGGTATTATTAAAGCCAACTTCCCTGCTCGTATTACCTTCCGCGTGCAATCAATGATAGACTCTCGTACTATTCTCGACTGTCCGGGTGCAAACCAATTGATAGGTCGAGGTGATATGCTTGTGTCTCAAGGTGGAGAGATGGTGCGTGTGCAATGTGCCTTTGTCGATACACCCGAGGTTGAAGATATATGTGGTTATATAAGCGAACAACAAAGTTATCCCGATGCTTTCTTGTTGCCCGAATATGTAGGCGAAGAGAGTGAATCGAGTGGTGCCGGATTTGAAGTCAAGGACCGTGACCCCTTCTTTGAGGAGGCTGCTCGCATCATTGTTTCGTCGCAACAAGCATCTACCTCATCATTGCAACGTCGATACTCTATCGGTTACAATCGTGCCGGTCGTTTGATGGATCAACTTGAGGCTGCCGGAATTGTAGGCCCTGCTGTTGGAGGAAGACCTCGTGAGGTGCTCGTAATGGATATTATGCAATTGGAAAATAAACTTGAATCGATGCAATAATTATGAATATGAAAAAAGTTTGTTTATTAGTTCTGTTTACATTTAGTTGCATTGCACTCGTAGCGCAAAATAGTGCCGATGCATACTTGGATAAGGTTGTTGCACAGTTTCGCAATGCCCCGGGTGTTTCTGCCTCTTTTACCTTGAAAGGTGACACTCAGAGTGGAATATATATGCAAGGAGCATTGAAAATGAAGGGCGAAAAATTCAGCCTCGAAACGAACGATATGACAACTTGGTATGATGGTAAAACTATGTGGTCGTATGCTGCAAGTATGCAAGAGGTAAATATTACCGAGCCTACTCGACAAGAATTGGTTGAGATAAATCCTTATATGCTACTTGATAGTTACAAGCAATCATTTACTGCCGTTGAATTAAAATCGGCGCACAAGGGTGAGAGAAGTTTTGCACTGACCCCAACCAAGCGCAACACATCGGTTAAGCAGATAATATTGACTGTGGCAACGGCTACTATGTCGCCCATTTCATTTGAAATAATAGGTAATAACAATAATCGTATGCTTGTTGCCATTACCAATTATAATGACAAGAATGTAATCCCCGATACAGCCTTTACATTTGATGCTGCAAAGTATAAGGGTGTTACAATAGTTGATTTAAGATAATTTATTAACCTCTAAAATTTAATATATGGAAACAACAGAAAAAACAAAATGTCTTATTATCGGTTCAGGTCCTGCCGGATTTACTGCCGCTATCTATGCTTCTCGTTCGGAACTCTCTCCTATCTTGTACGAAGGAATGGTGCCCGGAGGTCAATTGACTATTACTACCGAGATTGAAAACTTCCCCGGTTATCCCGAAGGTATAACAGGTACTGCTATGATGGAAGATTTGCGCAAACAAGCAGCCCGTTTTGGTACAGATATTCGCAACGGTGAAGTGACAAATATTGATACAACAGTACGCCCCTTCCGTGTAACTATCGATGGTAACAAAGTAATTGAAGCAGATACTCTTATCTTCGCAACAGGTGCATCGGCCAAGTATCTTGGTTTGCCCAATGAAGTAAAATATGCCGGTATGGGTGTGTCGGCTTGTGCTACTTGCGACGGTTTCTTCTATCGCAAGAAAGTTGTTGCTGTTGTAGGTGGTGGTGACACTGCTTGTGAAGAGGCTGTATATCTTTCGCACCTTGCAAAACAAGTATATTTGCTTGTTCGTCGCAACGAATTGCGTGCTTCGAACATTATGCAAGAGCGCGTTAAAAACACTGAGAATATCACTATCTTGTGGGAAACTCAAGCCGAGGGTCTTTATGGCGAAAACGGTGTAGAAGGTGCATATATTGTTAAGCATAAAGGCACAGACAAGGAAGTGCGCGAGCAATTGCCTATCGATGGTTTCTTCCTCGCCATCGGTCATAAACCCAATGCTGATTTGCTCAAAGGTCAAGTTGAACTCGATGAACACGGTTATATCTTGACAAAACCCTACACAGCCGAAACTAATATCCCCGGTCTTTTTGCTGCAGGTGATGTTGCCGATCCTCGTTATCGTCAAGCCATTACTGCTGCTGCTTCGGGCTGTCGCGCTGCTATCGATGCCAAGAATTACATCTTGATGAATAATCTTTAAAGAATAACGACTTAGTCGTATAATCTTTAATAAATTGGCAATGTGTTGTTATATATCGACACATTGCCAATCTTATTTTATGCTAAAAAATAGTGCCTAAAAACATTTTTTCGGTAAGGCATTGTGTAGCGTATTGATTTTTTATTTATTTTTGCCAAACTATAAGATAATAGGTAAGAATAATGGTAAAAAAGAGTACTTTAGAATCTATTTTGCAGAATGAAATGTCCGATTTTTGGGCTTTGCTCGATAGCGAAGAGAAGCGTATCATTTCTGACAATTTCAAGATTCAAAATTTCAAGAAAAATGAAATCATCTATAACGAGGGTGATAAGCCTTTGCAATTGATGTATCTGCTTAAAGGGAAAGTTAAGGTTTATAAGAAAGGTAATGGCGACCGTAACCAGATTATTCGTATGGTGCGCCCGGGTCAATATTTCGGATATCGTGCCTACTTCGCTAATGAAGATTATGTAACATCAGGTGCTGCTATCGAAAACACTCAAGTATGCTTCTTGCCTATGCCGCTTGTTGAAGAGCATATTCGTCGCAACAACAATCTTGCCTTTTTCTTTATTCGCGCTCTTGCCAATAACCTTGGACAGTCAGATACTCGTACCGTTAATCTTACACAGAAACATATCAGAGGCCGTCTTGCCGAGTCGCTTATGGTACTCTACGACAACTACGGATATGAGCCTGATAGTACTACGCTTAATATCTACCTCTCGCGTGAGGACCTTGCCAACTTGTCGAATATGACTACTTCAAATGCTATACGCACACTCACGGCTTTTGCCTCGGAACACCTTATAACAGTGGACGGTCGTAAAATCAAGATTCTTAATGAAGAGGAGTTGCGACGTATAAGTAAATATGGATAATCTTAACAGAAAATATATACGAGAGGCGATGTGTCATTACGATACATCGCCTCTCGTATTTTATTACCTGTAATAACATTTAATAATTCCACTCACCGGCAACCATACGCAAGTTATAATCGCCTGTAGTACGCAGGTCGGTAATTTGGTTGTATCGGCAGTTTATGTAGATAAGATTAGGACATTGCGATACATCGAGTGTCATCAGTTGGTTGTTGTCGCACAATAACCGTTGTAACATTGTCTGTCCACTTAGGTCGAGCGTTGATAGGTCGTTGTATGAACAATCGACAAACGATAGTTTGTCGGTACCGTCAAGGTTTATAGAGGTTAGGTCGTTGTAAGAGCATACTAAATCCATCAATGCATTGCAGTTGACAAGCGATAAGCCACTCATATTATTTTCGCTACATACAAGCGAAACAAGTGATGTGAGGTCCTGAATGTACAGATTCTTGATACGATTGTTATCGATATTAAGATTGCGCAGTTCCAATGTACCGGTAAGACTCAATGAGGTAAGTTGATTATAACCACAATACAGATTGCGCAGATTTACACAACTATCTACATCCAATTGTTGCAAGTGGCAACTTTGAATGTATAAAGCCTCCAAACGAGGTGCGCTCTGAACGCTGAAGGTGACAAAAAGATTATTAGAGCAGTTGAGTGTATTGAGTTGTGGCGCACCTGTTATAGATAACTCCGACAGCCTGTTGCGCGAACAATTGAGTCGTGTCAGCGATGAGCAATCTTTCAACTGTAAATTAGTGATATGGTTGCGACTCACATCGACATATTGCAGACTCTTACAACCCGATATATTAACTTCGGTTATGCCGTTTCGTGCAATGTCCAATCGTTGCAGTGCAGTAAAATTCGACACATTGAGGCTACCGGAAAGTTCACGATCACGCCACTCGATTGAGGTAATATTACCGTTGTTATTCCACACTACCCCACGCCACGACTCCGGGTCATTAATCACGATGCCCAATCTTATATAATTGGCATCACCTCGCGCCGATGTGGCTTGCAAGAACTGTTTCAGTTGATTTACTTCTTTTTTGTTAGGTGCTGCCAATGTTGCTATAGCAACGCACAAAATGGTAGCAGTTAAGAGCATCATTCTTTTCATAGCAGAGTTCTTTTTATGATACACTCAAACCGTAGAGTGTCATATAGACAACACCCCTGCTATGATTTTTGTTTAAAAATTTATTTAAAGAGAACTTATTTACTCTTCGACCGATTTTATGCTGTTAGGCGCAATCTCTATGCGATGTGCCTTGTAAAGTGCGCCAAGTGCTTTCTTAAAATTCTTTTTACTGCATCCGAATTTGCGTGCTATCACGTCAGCATCGGTCTTGTCGCCGTAAGGTAATGTGCCACCGGCTTGTTTTAATTCCGATATAATTCGCTCGACTAATGCTCCATCGCCTATAGCGCGTTGATAGCCAACGGGTTGTAACGAAATATCCAACTTCTCGTCATCACGCACTTTCTTGATATATCCTGTGAGGAAATCGCCCGGCTCTATAGGACTGAATATCTCGTTTTTATATACAATACCCCAATGGCTGTTTTCTACAATTACCTTGTAGCCCAATTCGGTTTCTTGCACTACAAGTATCTCTACCTCTTGGTTTTGGGTATATTGAGGAGGTGTATTGTCG
>JAFXIZ010000039.1 GCA_017532725.1 Bacteroidaceae bacterium | reverse complement strand
ATTACCATACAAGTTGCTTACAGTGTACTCATCGTGTTCGTAAATATCATAGATAGACTTTGAAGAACTCCAATTGTATGTCTCTTTGCGAGTGAGTTGCTCGGTAGTACCTTCGTAGATATACACATATTGGTTTTTCTCATTCCAAGTTGTAATCTCATAATTGGCTACTGTAGCCGATTGGAGAGTCTCTTGGCTTAAACGACCTTGCTCGTCGTAAACGTAGAGGTAACGTTTTGCACTGCTGGGTTTGCCTTTGCTGCTACCTGATGTACGCAATGTGGTGTCGCACTCCTCAACGAGTTGGTTTTTGTCGTTGTAGGTGTATTGAGTGTTGCCCGACATTACATCCGATGAGTTGTATTTCTCACGGTTTGTGAGAAGACCATCGGTGTATTTGTACAAGTAATAATTTGATACACTACCACTTGAACCTAATGTAGTCTCTTTAGAGAGAACACCTTCGGTGTATTCATAGTTGATAGTTTCGCTTACAGTTCCGGTTGAGCTGTATTTAAGACGTTGAGCTACGTTACCATCTTCGTTGTAAGAATAAGTGTAACGAGTGCTACCGTCGATTTGCTCAATCATTTGGTTTTTCTCATCGTAAGCATAAGCGATATAAGTTTTGCTTTGAGAAGCATTGTAACTTAATTTGCGTTGCAACACAACGTTACCGTTGATGTCATAGAAGTAGTGAATGATGTTTTGGTCTTGAAGACGTATTTCCGATTCGGTCATATCACTGTTAGTAACCGTCGTGTGACGGACTTTCTTAACGTGAGCTGTCTTCACATTGCCGTCTTGGGCAAATACTGTGAGTGCCAAGGCACAAACCAGAAGGGTCAGTAGATTTTTTTTCATTTGTTTGATTAATTAAAAGATTGGTATTTTTGAAGATGAGATTGCAATACATTGTATCACAATCTCATCTTACGGTTGTTTCTTATCGGATGGCTACTTTGTAGGTAACACCGTCGATGCGTACCAAGTAGATGCCTGCGGCATCAACACTGATGTTGCGAACACCGTTGGCAACCTTTACCAAGCGACCGTCTGTTGCATATACCTCGGCTTGTTTATAATCGCCCGATATATATATGTTGCCGTTGGCTGCCCATACGTTGAGGTCGCTACGAGTGATGTCGTTCACTGCGGCATCGTACGAAAATTCTTTCCAATTGGTGTTATATACAACGCAGTTGTTTACATTCTTGTTGTCAAAGTTGGCAACAAATGCTATTACACTCATATTTTCGGGTTTCCATTTCTCCGAAATTTCATAAGTGTATGTCACGTCGTATTTACCGTTCTCGATGGTAAGCGCATCTCCCCAAGTAGAAGTAAGATTGGCGCGAATGGCGTGGTTGTGTACATAGTTGTTACCACCACCACTTTGATAACCCTCCATACCACTCTCGGTGATGAAGATATTGAGGAAGGGTGTGTTGGGCAGTTCTATAGCCGATTCACCCCATACTCTTACGGTAAGTTCGCGAGTTTCCTCGTTATAGGCATCTTCAACGTTTACCGATATGAGAGCCGGTTGGTTAAGGCTGTAGTTGACGTATTTCATTACATCTTCTTGCGAAGTGACACCAAATACAGGACCGGGAGCCGGACCTGAATAACCCAAAGCACCAATGCCAGAAAGGTTACGACGGTCTATCATCATAGCAGGGGCATAAGTATTCTCATCGTAGAAGGCTGTGTATGAACGCGATGCAGCAATTGTAAAGTTATCTGTTCCAAATCCTGCGTGGTGTACAACAAGTGCAATGTCATCGCGATCGGCTGTGATATTTTTCATCATTGTGTGAGCGCGAGGGCAGTTACCACAACTTGTTGTCGAGAACTCCTCGATAAGTATCTTGCGAGTGGCAAGATTCGACAAACTCTTGATAGTTTGTGTGTACGAGTTGTTGTTGGTATAAGTATCGGCATCGCCATTGATACTCTTAACCTCTACTTTTACTTCATATTCGCCATCCTCTGCTATGATAATGTCCGGAATAATGAATGTAGCCGAACTGCCTGAGGCTACAGCAGCATTGAAAGTAGTAGCAACGGGGTCAGCATTACCTATTTGGTGAGTAATTTCAAATGATTGAACATCTTGCACACCTTCGTTCTTTACAGTTCCCTCTATCGAGAATGCATTGCCTGTACCTACATACTCACTTATTTGGATATTCTCCAATGCGAGGTCATATTGAGGCAATTTATCGCCACTGAGAACAAGTCGCAAGCAAATGTTGCCATAACCCGATTCACCGATATGTTCCCATATCCATTTGCCACTCGTTTCATCGTACATAGCACACCAGTCGCCTTGGGCGCAAGCCTTATTGTCATCTACAGCGATAGGATATTTCTTTTCGGGGGCCAACATCTCATATCCCACGAAGAAACTCTCCTCGCTAATGGTATAAGGTGTGTCAAGTGTGATTTCGTTCCACATATTCATCTTGAAGTTCACATCTTGGGTGTATAGCATTTCGCTACTGTCCAAACTGCGTGTGATGAAAATCTTGGCCTCGCTACCGGGAGCGTTACCTATACCAATTTGCAATTGGTTTATCTGTGCGCCTTGAAACTTGGTAGCCACTTCAGGGGTTATCTCTATTGCAGCTCTTATCTTACATTCTACGCCGTAGCCTACAATATTTGTCATATCTCCACAGTAACCAAACACCAATGTATTGTCGGCATACTTCTGATAAGCAGGTGCTTGACTTTTAATCACTTGTATTTGTTGTGCATTGAGCGCGACAGCCAATGCAACAAATAACATTGTAAATATACTCTTTTTCATAACTATAGTCGGATATTAGAATTTGTAAACCTTACCTGTAGCCTTAACGCCGTTCATCTCGGCAGTAACTACATATATGCCTTTCGAAAGATTTGCAACATTAAGAGTGCTTACCTTGCCGGCGTGCGACATAACTTGCTTGCCACAAACATCGTAAATAACGATATCTTGTGCCTCTGAGCCAAAACGAAGTTCTTCGCCCGCCATAACGATGTTTTCGTTACGAGGAGTGTCGAGTGTCTTCTTGATGTCGGACATAAAGCCGGGCAATGTTATGCAGAATACCTCTTTATTATCGAGTTCACCACTGGGAGTAACCGAACGATATACACCGGCAAGCATAGTCATATCAGATGATATAGTACCACACTCAACATACTGAGTATTAGAGGGAAGGTATGACATAAGGTCGAAATCATACTCTTGTTTCAACCAATCGGAAATTTCAAAGGCATTCTCGCTATCGGCAGGTTTCAAATAGAAATTGTAACCATCGCTCGAAATCATATCTCCGTCGTTCGATACGCCGTAGGTGTACCAAGATTCGCCACCTTGTATATCTTTAAACTTGAAAAGTTCGCCTGTCTCGAGGTTGAATAGAACAGGATAACTTACAACAGAAGCCTTTTCGATTGATGTAGCACCGGGATGCCAGGCATATTCGGTCTCAGTAGCCATAGGAGCAAGCCATTTGCCGTTAGAACTCATAACAACGGGCACTGAAGTTACTTCAAAGCCTGTTTTCCACTCTTGCCAGAAGTTGTATTGCCACTCGGCGAATGCCATTTGGAAATCCTCAACACAATAAATATATTCGGGGTCACCGGGAGGAACGGTTATATAGTCGTTTAGATTTGGCTCCTCGGCCATCCATTTGTTGTATATATCATTTCCGTTGAAAGTGAGGTCAAAGAAAGGTGTCTCGTATGTCCACTCAGTACCGTTATAATGGTAAACAATGGGTTGATAGTAACGACCTTTTTTCTCAACCCACACACCTACAACGGTGTTTCCATCGGCCGAGATGGTGCGTGTAGAAATAAATTGAGTCTTCGTGCCGAGGAAGTCAGTCTCGGGGTTAGGCAACTCTTCATATTTATACGAGCCATCTTCTTGCAATCGCCATACGCAAGGGAATACGGTGTAGGGCTTTGAAGGATCGATTGAGCCCATAATGAAGCCCACAATCACTTTGCCGTCGGATGTTACCTCATTGGCATAACCTTCGGTTATTGCGCTGTAGGGGAAGGGAAGTCTTTCCCACGACTCTGTTTCGGTGCGATAAATAGCAGGAAGCATATCGTGGTCTTTACCTACTATCATACCATCGTCGGTAACATCCGAGAAACACATATCGTCGTACTCGCCTTTGGTAGGAACAACCATTAATCGGGCTTCTTGCACATCGAAACGATATGCCTCGGTATATTGGCGAGTACCTACGATGTAACGACCGTTACTCGATACGCCCATTATACCCCAAGGTGTACCTGTGAATACTACTTCGCACTTCTCTGCTGCAAAAGTGCTTACAAAAATCGACAATAAAAGAACTAATAGTGTAAATCTTTTATTCATAATTTAGAATTTAAAGGTTATGTTTTATGTGTATAATTATACAAAATGATGATTGTCTGTAGTCAGTGTGCAAATATATAAATAATCAGTAGTTTTTTGCCGTTAAAAAGCGTTAATAAGGTGTGTTTAGGTATGCTGTTTTGGATGTTTGTCAAAGCATAAATATTCTTTAGTTTTGCGAAGTGTGTATATTTATGCAGTTGTGAATAGGTATTGCTTTTGATTTTATTTTTCGCAGTACTTGTGTGCTTTTAAATTGTAACTTTAGATTCGATTTTTTATATCTTATTATCGAATATAGGCTGTATAAATAAAATAAGGAGCGTGCCTTGCGACGCGCTCCTTATAGTAGTATATGTTGTGTATAAAGTTACAATGACGGGCCTTTGATAACGCCACGTTGCGAACTGCGAATAAAATTAATAACGCTGTCACGTTCGGGGGTTGCAGGCATCTCGTTTTCGATGGCTTTGAGGGCATCGGTCATATTGCTGTCGGAGGTAAATATGCGACGGTATATCTCTTGCAGTTGTGAGATTTGCTCATTGCTGAAGCCACGACGACGCAAGCCTACGATGTTGAGTCCGACGTATGATATGGGGGCGCGAGCAGCCATAACGTAGGGAGGAACATCCTTGTTGACGGGTGTGCCACCTTGTATCATTACGTATGAGCCGATGTGGGTAAATTGGTGTACAAGTGAGCCACCACCGATTACAGTGTTGTCATCAACAACCACTTCGCCTGCCAACTGTGTGGCATTCGATATGATGATGTTGTTGCCCAATATACAGTCGTGAGCCACGTGACAGTATGCCATAATGAGGCAGTTGCTACCTACTACGGTGCGACCCTTGGCGGCTGTGCCTCGGTGTACGGTTACACACTCGCGCAATACGGTGTTGTCGCCTATCTCGGCTGTGGTGTATTCGCCCTTAAATTTAAGGTCTTGAGGTACGGCGGCTACGGTAACACCGGGGAAAATTTCGCAATTCTTACCGATGCGTGCGCCGGGGTATAGTGTTACGTTGGGATGAATGCGAGTGCCTTCGCCTATCACTACATCTTCATATATAGTAACAAATGGGGCGATTTGGACGTCCTTCCCGATTTGTGCATCGGGGTGGATATACGACATTTGATTCATTGCTTATCTTATTTATTTTTAATGATTTGTGCCATAAATTCGGCTTCAGTTACGATCTTCTCGCCAACAAAGGCGTATCCCTTCATATAGGCGCATCCACGACGCATCTCGGTCATCATCGATAGGTGGAAGATGAGTGTATCGCCGGGTACAACTTTCTGACGGAATTTTACATTATCTATCTTCATAAAGTAGGTCGAGTAGCGTTCGGGCTCTTCTACCGAGTTGAGTACGAGCAGGCCACCGGTTTGTGCCATTGCTTCGACAATGAGTACGCCGGGCATAACAGGCTCTTGGGGGAAGTGGCCTTGGAAGAAGGGCTCGTTGCCCGATACGTTCTTGACACCTACAATGTGCTTGGTACCTATCTCTATCACCTTATCGACCAATAGGAAGGGATAACGGTGGGGGAGTAGCGAGCGTATCTTGTTGGTGTCCATCAAGGGAACTTTGTTGGGGTCGTAAACGGGTGCTTGCAAGTCTTGGCGACGTATCTCCTTGCGCAACAAACGGGCAAACTTGTTGTTGATGCCGTGTCCGGGACGAGTGGCGATGATGCGACCTCTGATGGGGCGACCTACAAGGGCTATATCGCCCAATATGTCGAGCAGTTTGTGACGTGCAGGCTCGTTGTCGAATACGAGGGGCTTGTTGTTGAGGTAGCCCAATTGATTGGCAGGCTTGTGGCTTGCGCCTATGCTGTCGGCAAGTTTGTCGAGGGTGGCTTGTTCTACCTCACGATCGTAAATAACGATGGCATTGTCGAGGTCGCCACCTTTGATGAGATTGTTGGCCAACAGGGGCTCAATCTCGCGAACGAAAACGAATGTGCGACTGGCGGCAATTTGCTCCTTGAAGTTGGCAATGTTGTCGAGGGCTGCATATTGGTTGGTAAGTATCGACGAGTCGTACGATACCATTGTGTTGATGCTGAATTCATCGTCGGGCAGTACGGTGATGGTGCTACCTGTATTCTCATCGACAAGTTCTATCTTCGACTTGATGATGAAGTAGTCCTTCTCGGCATTTTGCTCCTCTACGCCTACGCGCTCAATGGCCTCGGCATATTCGATGGCACTGCCGTCGAGGATGGGCAGTTCGGGTGCATTTACTTGTATGAGGCAGTTGTCAATCTCGGCGCAGAACAGTGCAGCCATTGCGTGTTCGATAGTGCTTACTTTGGCATCGCCGTTGGCTATTACTGTGCCTCGATTGGTTTCAACTACATTATCGGCAACAGCCTCGATGATGGGTTGCTCGGGTAGGTCTATACGTTGGATTCTGTAACCGGTGTTTTCGGCGGCCGGCATAAAGGTTGCTGTAATTTCAAGTCCTGTGTGCAATCCCTTGCCACAAATCGTGAAACTCTCTTTCAGTGTCTTTTGTTTCATTGTAAGTGTTTTTGTGAGTGAGAATAATCGACAGTGCGACTGAATGATTATTCTTCGTCTTTATGAATGAGTTTTTTCAGTTCTTCAATCTCTTTGCGCAACTCCTTGACGGTGTTGTTTAACTCGGGCAGACGTTTGACGTGGATGGTTTGTCGGGCAAAGTCGATTTTGGGTATTGCAGGATAACCCATAATTTCCATATTGTCTTTTACGTCGTTGGGGATACCTGTTTGTGCGCCCACTACCACGCGATTGCCTACGCGACGGTGTCCGGCTACGCCTACTTGGCCACCAAACATACATTGTGAGCCTATCTTGGTTGAGCCTGCTACGCCTACTTGTGCTGCCATTACGGTGTTTTCGCCCACCTCTACGTTGTGTGCCAACTGTATGAGGTTGTCGAGTTTTACGCCCTTATGCACTACGGTTGCGCCCATAGTGGCACGGTCGATTGTGGTGTTGGCTCCTATCTCTACGTTGTCTTCGAGTATTACAATACCTATTTGGGGTATCTTCTTGTAAGAGCCGTCGGCTTGTGGGGCAAAGCCAAAACCGTCCGAGCCTATTACCACGCCGGCGTGCAGGATGCAATTGTCGCCAATGCGACAGCCGTGATAAATCTTGACGCCCGGATATAGAGTGACATTCTTGCCTAATACCACATCATCGCCTATATATACTTGGGGGTATATTTTACTGCCTTCGCCCACTTGTACGCGCTCGCCGATGTAAGCAAAAGCACCTACATATACATCGTCGGGCATTTGGGCACTCAGGGCAATGTGGCAGGGCTCTTCGATGCCGGTTTTGTTGCCTTGCGCCTGATTAACCAACTCAAGCAAGCGAGTAAGACAGGTATAAGGGTCGTCAACCTTGATGAGCGTGGGAGTGACCGGATGCTCGGGTTCAAAGTCGCGACGCACCAATGCTATGCTGGCTTGTGTTGTATATATATATTGTGTGTATAGTGGGTTTGATAAGAATGTGAGCGTGCCGGGAGTACCTTCTTCAATCTTCGACAGATTGTTGACACTTACCGTTGCATCGCCTACGATATCGCCGCCAAGAAAGGCGGCTATTTGTTGAGCTGTGAATTGCATATACCTATTTAATATAAATAATGGTGCAAAGTTCGTAAATATTTTTCATATAAAAGACCAAATGATAAAAAAAACAACAAATGTAGCCCTGAGAGTACCTGTAAATGCTTGTTTGAAACTTTATTCTTAAAAAGTGTTTCAAAAACTTGGCTGCAGCCTATAAAATACCTATCTTTGTCGGTTGTATTCAATTTTGTATAACATATTTTAGCACTTGGAGTGCCGAATAATAGATAAAATTATGAAGTTATTACAAGCAAAACTTGCAAAATATGATGTACCTCAACAAGCGAAAGCCAAGGGTGTATATCCATATTTTAGAGAAATAACCAGCGACCAAGATACCGAGGTTAAGATTAATGGTAAAAAAGTTCTAATGTTTGGCTCTAACAGTTATTTAGGGCTTACCAACCACCCCAAGATTAAGGAGGCTGCTATTAAGGCTACGAAGAAATATGGCACAGGATGTGCCGGCTCACGTTTCTTAAATGGCACACTTGACATTCACACAGAACTTGAGCGTCGCCTTGCCAAGTTTGTAGGCAAAGAAGAAGTTCTTATTTATTCGACCGGATTCCAAGTAAACTTGGGTGTAGTATCGGCACTCACCGGTCGTGAAGATTACATCCTTACCGATGAATCGGACCACGCATCCATTGTCGATGGTTTTCGTCTTTCATACTCTAAACGCCTTAAATATCGCCACAACGATATGTTCGACCTTGAGCAACGCTTGCAAATGTGTGAGCCCGACAAGGTGAAACTTGTTGTTACAGATGGCGTTTTCTCGATGGAAGGTGATGTGGCTAATCTGCCCGAGATGGTAAAACTCTGCAAGAAGTACAATGCAGCGCTTATGGTCGATGAGGCACACGGTTTCGGCGTATTTGGCCGTAATGGTCGTGGTGTTTGCGACCACTTTGGCGTGACCGATGATGTTGACCTTATTATGGGTACATTCAGTAAGTCTTTCGCATCATTGGGTGGTTTCATCGCTACCGATGCCGTTACTGCCAATTGGTTGCGTCACACCTCTCGCTCGTATATCTTCTCGGCAAGTATTACGCCTGCCTCTACAGCAGCCGCCAATGCTGCCCTTGATATTATGGAGAGTGAACCCGAGCGTATAGACCGTCTGTGGGATGTTACCAACTATGCTCTCGAAGGCTTCCGTAATATGGGTTGTGAGATAGGTAATACTTGTACACCTATCATTCCCCTCTATGTGCGCGACAACGACAAGACATTCCTTGTTACTCGTATGTTGCTCGATGAGGGTATCTTTGTCAACCCCGTTGTTTCGCCTGCTGTTGCTCCTCACGATACTCTCATTCGTATCTCGTTTATGGCAACACATACTCGTCAGCAAGTTGATGTCTTGTTGGAGAAGGTGGAGAAATGTTTCCGTCAACTCAACATTATTCCTTAAGAATTATACTAAACTAAATAGTGTAAGGGATGCAGGCATCTGTTTGCATCCCTTTTTATTGAATAAGAATTATGCAACAACTCAAAGAGATAAAACGCCTCTATCGCCTCTATATGAATGGCGTGGTGTCGCATAGTATGCGTAGTAAGGGTGCCGATTATAGAGTAAACTTTGGGCTGACGATGCCCCTGCTGCGACGCATTGCCGAGCAGATAGAGTCGTCGGTTGCCATTGCCGAAGAGTTGTGGCGGGATAGAGGTGTGCGCGAGTCGATGCTGTTGGCTCCTATGGTGTTTCCGGTGAGCGAATGTACCCACTCGGTGGCACAACGTTGGGGAGAGGAGATGCCCAATACCGAGGTGGCCGATTTTTGTTGCAAATTCCTCTTTTCACAATTACCCTATGCCGTTGAGTTGGTCGAGGAGTGGGTGAAAACCGAGTCGGATATGATCGTTTATACAGGATTTCGTTTGGCATATTCGTTGCTTGAGTCGGTCGATAACACCGAATGGGTGCGCAGTGTGGCCGAGAGGGCTGTTGTAGTAGCCTATCAAGGCCATTCGGTGGCTGTTGCTGCTGCTCGCCGGTATCTCACCGAAGCACTCCTGTGCGAGCGTGCCGGTGCTGTAGTTGTTCAGGTTTTGCAGCAAGCGAGTGGCATCGATGCCGAGTGGCGCGATAATCTTATTGCGTTGTACGATGCCCGTTAATAGGTTTTAAGGGCTCTTTTTGTGTTAACTATGCGAAAATTTACCAATATCGCATTTTCCCTATTGCACAAATAACAAAAATAATGTAACTTTGTGGAAACGCAATAATATGCCGATTAGTGAAGATAAATATCGAGAAGTGTCTGTGCGACAGAAACTTGCACAGTTCTTGGAAAGCCGTAATATGCGTAAGACGTCGGAACGGTTTACCATTCTTGAGAAAATATACTCATCATCGGCACACGTCGATGTGGTGGCGTTGCATAATGCTATGCTTGCCGACGGCTACCGTGTGAGTTTGGCAACGGTATATAATACCCTCAACCTGCTCATCGAGGCAGGGTTGGTAAGGCGCATAACCCTTGGCGATGGCGTTGCGCGATATGAGCGTATAACGGCTACAAACAATCATCACCACCTTATATGCACACGTTGTGGCAAGGTGAAGGAGATGAAAGCCGTCGAGGTAGTAGGCGATTTGCTCTCGCGAAAGCCGAGAAGTTTTGAGCCGGCCTACTATACGCTATATATTTATGGATTATGTTCACGTTGCGCTAAGGCCGAGCGTGGAACGAAAAAGAGAGAGAAGAAATAATTAACATAACAGATATACCAAAATAGAACAAAAATGAAGGTAGATATCCTTTTGGGTTTGCAATGGGGTGATGAAGGTAAGGGCAAAGTTGTAGATGTGCTTACTCCCCGATATGATGCAGTGGCACGTTTCCAAGGTGGCCCCAATGCCGGTCATACACTTGAGTTTGAAGGCCATAAATATGTATTGCGCTCGATACCTTCGGGCATATTCCAAGGTGGAAAAGTCAATATCATCGGTAACGGCGTGGTGTTAGACCCCGTATTGTTCCAAGAAGAGGCCGAACAGTTGGCTGCAAGTGGTCACGACCTTACTCAACGTCTTTACATCTCGAAGAAGGCACACCTTATATTGCCTACACACCGTATGCTCGACGCTGCTTATGAGGCAGCCAAAGGCTCGGGCAAGATAGGTACTACAGGTAAGGGTATAGGCCCTACTTACACCGACAAGATAAGTCGTAACGGCTTGCGTGTGGGTGATATATTCCTCGATTTCGAGGCCAAATATAATGCTTTGAAAGCCCGTCACGAGGCTATCCTCGCCTCGCTCAACTATGAGTACGACATTACCGAACTTGAGGCTCGTTGGATGGAGGCTATTGAGTATATCAAGCGTTTCCGTATTATCGACAGCGAGCATACAGTAAACAACTTGTTGCGTGAAGGTAAGAGTGTTCTTGCCGAGGGCGCACAAGGTACGATGCTCGATGTGGATTTCGGCTCATATCCCTTTGTAACCTCATCAAACACAGTATGTGCCGGAGCCTGCACCGGATTGGGCATTGCCCCCAATCGCATCGGTGAGGTGTATGGTATCTTTAAGGCATATTGCACTCGCGTAGGTAGTGGACCATTCCCCACCGAGTTGTTCGATGCCGATGGCGAAAAGATGTGCGAGATAGGTCACGAATTTGGTGCAGTTACCGGTCGTCGCCGTCGTTGTGGCTGGATTGACCTTGTAGCCCTGCGCTATGCCGTGATGATAGACGGTGTGACAAAACTCATTATGATGAAGAGCGATGTACTCGATACATTCGACACCATCAAGGCTTGTGTAGCCTATCGTGTTGATGGCGTAGAAACCACCGAGTTGCCCTATTCGTTGGAGAGTGGCATCGAGCCTGTGTATGTAGAGATGCCCGGTTGGAAGCAAGATATGACAGCCATTAAGAGCGAGGAGGAGTTCCCCCAAGCCTTCAAAGACTATATCGCATTCTTGGAGCGCGAGTTGGGTGTGCCCATTGCCATTGTATCGGTAGGCCCCGACCGTGAGCAAACCATCGAACGTAAATAGAATTTTTTAATAACCTTAATAACAATACTTAAAGCACTAATTATGGCAAAAGTTAAACCTTTCAAGGGGTTGCGTCCCCCGAAACAACTTATTGAAGAAGTTGCATCACGTCCTTACGACGTATTGAGTTCGGAAGAGGCTCGTAAAGAAGCCGAAGGCAATGAAAAGTCACTCTATCACATCATCAAACCCGAGATTGACTTTGCTCCCGGCACCGATGAGCACGCTCCCGAGGTATATGAAAAAGCAGTTGAAAACTTCCACGCTTTCCAAGAGAAAGGCTGGTTGGTACAAGACGAGAAGGAAAACTACTATGTGTATGCCCAAACAATGAATGGCCGTACACAATATGGTCTTGTTGTGGCAGCCAATGTCGAGGACTACTTGAGTGGTGTTATCAAGAAACACGAACTTACACGTCGCGACAAAGAGGAAGACCGAATGAAACACGTTCGCAATAGCAACGCCAACATCGAGCCTGTATTCTTCTCTTATCCCGATAATGAAGAACTCGACGGCATCGTGGCTCGCGTATGCAAAGAGAAAGCAGCCGAGTATGACTTTGTTGCTCCCGACGGTTTCGGTCACCACTTCTGGGTAATCGACAATGAGGCCGATATCAAGCGCATCACAGAGTTGTTTGCCGCTATTCCCTACCTCTACATTGCCGATGGACACCACCGTACAGCCGCTGCTGCTCTTGTTGGTGCCGAGAAAGCCAAAAACAACCCCAATCACCGTGGCGATGAGGAGTATAACTACTTCTTGGCAGTTTGCTTCCCCGCTTCACACTTGAAGATTATCGACTATAACCGCGTTGTGAAAGATCTCAACGGCCTTACTTCGGAAGAATTCCTTGCCAAAGTTGCCGAACACTTCGTTGTTGAGAAGAAAGGTGCCGACATTTATACACCTGCAGCACTTCACAACTTTGCTCTCTACCTCGACGGTGCTTGGTATTCGCTCACTGCTCGCGAGGGTACTTACGACGACAACGACCCCATTGGCGTACTCGACGTAACAATCTCTTCGGACTATATCTTGCGCGATATACTCGGCATTACCGACTTGCGTAGCGACAAACGCATCGACTTCGTAGGTGGTATTCGTGGTCTTGGCGAGTTGAAAGACCGTGTTGACAGTGGCGAAATGCGCGTTGCATTGGCTCTCTATCCCGTATCTATGCAACAACTTATCGACATTGCCGATACAGGCAATATTATGCCTCCCAAAACTACTTGGTTCGAACCTAAATTGCGTTCGGGTCTTGTAATCCACAAACTTGAAGATTAATCTATCCGTTAGATGATAACATAGGGCGCATCCCAATCAAGGTGCGCCCTATTTATGTATGCAATAGGTTTGCAAGAAAACAGAGTATTTGCCATATACCAAGATGTAAATATCAAGGTTTTACCTTATTCAAAGGAAGAATACCTTAACAAGAAACACAAGTATTACGAATCTCATAAACTACATAAGAAAGTGAT
>JAFXIZ010000038.1 GCA_017532725.1 Bacteroidaceae bacterium | reverse complement strand
CTTGGTAAACGATTCTCCTGTATTGGTGTTGGTTACGGTCATAAGCATATACTTGAACTTGTTGACATCTTGTACTGCCTCGCTCGCTACCAACTTGCCGTCTTGCACCGAATAGGGCGATACGGTATGCTTGCCCATAATATTCTTGGGACCTAATATTTCGTACGAGAAGTTGGCCTCGGGGTCCTCGCACGACACTATAACGTCGGCAAGGGCTACACCGGCCGCTGTACCTATTACAAATTTATCGGTACTCAACTTTATACCATAGGGTGCTGTAGTGGGCGTTCCCACTCCTACAACAGCACTATTGTAATAGGGGAAACTCATATCTTGGAATTTATCCTCCATTGCATTTATATCGAAGTATGCATTACCATAGCCACCCCAACCCCAATTGACGTGTACCATTTGAGTAGATTTCTTCCAACCATCCAAGTTCCAGCAGTGACCACTTGTTTCGTTTGAACCGAAGTAAATTATCACACGACCCAATTGAATCTCGTCAAGCATTCTCTCCAACCAGCCTTCACCGTTACTTGGCTTGTCTATAAGTTCTATAAAGTTATCATCATAGCTGAAGTATTTTACCAAGGCGGTAGGTACGGGGCTGTCACCTGCACCCGATCCATCTACACCATAGCCCATATTGACCGACACACCACAGTGGTACAACAAACGAGCCACCTCTTTAAAGTCGTTGTCAAACATAGCATCCCAATTATAAGGTGCTTCCTTGTCGTAATCTATCGACAACTGACCTATACCATCACAAGAGTAAGTATGCTTACCTTTGGGTGCGATAGGATAACGTTGTGTCATCATCGCTTGTGCCATACCTACTGCCACACAACCTACCAAGCAACGTTGACCGTTAATCTTGGGACACATATCGTTGTAAGGCTCGGTTTGGTTAAGGTCCATCTTGATAAGGGGCGCTACATCGGGCACTTCACTTGGATTGGCAGCCGGCTTGCGTTGCATCACGCGCTTCCATCCTTCGTGTTCTATCGAAGCCTCTCGACGAGCCTCTTGCACAATGCTCTTGGCATTGGCATCCAACAAGGCTTGCATAGGTGCTGGCGCGCCATAAGCACCTGTGGGATTATATCCGATAACAGGACTTGCCGATGATTGTGCCGATACAATAGCCCAACCACCTTGGGTATATTCTACTACATAATATGCAGGCATTCCGTCCGACTCTACAAGACGGATTGTTGCATCACCTGCGCCCTTCCAATCACTATCAAGACTGAGGAAATTATCGGCTGTTTGTTTAGCCACTTCCTGCGAAATCACTTCAGCATATACAACTGAACCGGCAACGGCCATTAAAACCGCAAAAAATACCGTAAAAAATCTTTTCATTATTATAGGTTTATAGGTTATTGCTATACTCTTGAATTTTCACCGACAAAGAAAAGAAAAGGTCGCCAAAAAAACAAATCATTTCACTTTTTTTCTAAACTTTATTGGCATAAGTCAAAAAAAGGGGCTGTGTCAAAATTTTGTTAATACTCCTCAGTCAGCCAAACTAACAGTTCCTCTAATTTAGAGGAGCAGAAGCCTACGGCTTTAAATCAGCGCAAAACGCTGATTTCTCCTCCCTTAGATTAAGGGAGGTGTCGCATAGCGACGGAGGGATATTTTCAATTTTGATACAGCCTCTTTTATTGCAAAGAGTTGTTCTCTTGTTACTTCTTGATGAATGTCTTAACGCCTACACCGTTGTTGTGTACATAGCGCAAGATGTATGTACCGGCTGTGAGCGAAGACACTCCTATTTCGGTCTTGTATTGCGACAAGTTGCCCGACAATACTTGCACACCGGCTACCGAATATACG
>JAFXIZ010000037.1 GCA_017532725.1 Bacteroidaceae bacterium | reverse complement strand
TCTTCGCAGGTGTGGTAATGCCTCCTTTCTACTCGGTTTACAACGAGGACGGTACTTTCAACTTCGACCTTCCTATGTACAACGACATCAACCCCTTGGCTTATGCTTACGATAAGAACACTTACGATGAGCACTTCAAGATGAATGGTTCTATGTACTTGGAATGGAAGCCTATCCGTCAATTGACTTTCAAAACCAACAACAGCGTTGAGTTGCTTTTCACTCGTAACTACTCATACGAGCCCGGTTATATGACAACAACCAACCAAAACTTTGTAGGTGGTGGTAACTCGCAATATCGTAACGTAACAACATCTAATACTGCCGTTTACGAGGATACCTTCAACGAGGAACACTACCTCCGTGTATTGTTGGGTCAAGAGTACTATTTCACTAAGAGTTTTGGCGATTCTTATGCCGCTCGTGACGTGAACGAATTGTTGCCCTTCCCCGATAACGCTCCTCAATCGACTTATCAACTCGGTTACAGTTCGGTAGAAGATAAGATGCTCTCATTCTTCGGTGTTGCCGACTATAACTACAAGCAAAGATATTACCTCCAAGCATCGATTCGTGGTGACGGTAGCTCACTCTTCGGTGAAAACAAACGTTGGGGTCTCTTCTGGTCAGTAGGTGCTTCTTGGAATATCGATAAAGAGGCCTTTATGCAAGATGCCGAGTGGTTGAACCAATTGAAACTCCGTTACAGTTACGGTGTGAACGGTAATAACAACATCGGTGCATACCTCGCGTACGCGCTCTATGGTACAGGTGTTTACAACGGTGTGAACGGTTCGGCTCCTGCCAACTTGCCTAACCCCGACCTTACTTGGGAAACCAACCTCGCTCACAACGTGGGTGTTGACTTCCGTTTCTGGGATCGCTTCTCGGGTACTTTGGAATACTACCACCGTACTACCGAAGATATGTTGCTCGCAACTCCTATACCTTTGACTACAGGTTTCAGTTCTATGACCAAGAACGTTGGTTCGTTGTTGAACCAAGGTTTCGAGGCTCAATTGGGCGTTGATATCTTCAATACCAACGACTTCCAATGGACATTCGGTGTGAACTTCTCGTTGAACAAGTCGAAAGTTATTGATATCGCAGGCAACGAATACCTCTCGTTGGGTAATGGTATCCGTGCATACGAAGGAGAGCAATTGATGCAATTCTTCCTCTACGACTATGCCGGTGTTAACCCCGTTAACGGTGAAGGCCTCTGGTATGATGAGAATGGCAATATTACAACCGATTATAACAGCGCTCGTCGCGTAAGATGTGGTTCTCCCGAGCCTATCGCTACCGGTGGTTTCAATACAGCATTGAACTGGAACGGTATCGACTTCAGTGCCAACTTTGAGTACAAGATTGGTAATATGCTCCTCTACCCCGACCACCAATTAATCTGGAACGACGGTGCTACATTTGGTTACAACCAATTGGCCGTAGCAGCCAACTATTGGAAGAACATAGGTGATACAGGCGTTTCGCCCAAACCTATTGCCAATAACGGTTCATCTTCGGCTTCTACTTATTCAACTCGTTTCCTCGAGCGTGGTGATTACCTCCGTATCAAAGACGTAACACTTGGTTATACACTCCCCCAAAAGTGGACTAAGAAGGCCGCTATGAGCAATGTTCGCATCTACCTCAGTGGTTACAACCTCTTTACATTCCACGATGCCACATATTGGGATCCCGAGCGTGGTGTATCGGGTGTTTCACTCGGTCAATATCCTACTACCAAGTCGTTTGTTGTAGGTCTTGATATTTCATTCTAATAACTTGTAAAGAATAACAAAGATGAAAAAGATATTAGTTTTATTTGCAGTGACGCTTGGTCTTGTATCGTGCGACCTTACAACACCGCCCGAAATATATCTTGACTACGATAAAGCGTTATCGACCTACGACGGTCTTGATGATGCCACTGCTGTTGTATATTCTGCCTTCCGTGGTGAAGGTTGGTACGGACTCTACACAACTCTGTACCCCGATGTAATGTGTGGTAACTGTGTTGCCGGTGTGCCTATTACTACAGGTCGTGGTATGAACTTCCAACAATGGCAGTTCACCAAATCCGGTGGTTTCTCAATGTATGGTCAGGCTTATGCCAACATCTTGCGTTGTAACAACGTAATCTTTAAGATCAGAAACCAAGCCGACAGTTACCTCAGTGATGAAGTTTCGAAACAAGACCTCAACAACCTCTTGGCAGAGTGTCTTTTTGTTCGCGCTTACTCTTACTTCGACCTCGTTCGTTGGTATGGCCAACCTTATGTTGTAGCCAAGGCTGCTGCTGAAGGTTCTGCCGAAAGTCTCGGTGCTCCCACTGTAAGCGAAGACCCCGCTGTGAGCGTACTTGACAAACCTGCTCGCGACAAAACAGTTAATAACTATGCCAACATCGTTAAAGACTTGAAAGAGGCTTTGGAAGTAATAGATCCCTCTTATGTTCGTGCCGATGTGTATGACACCAAGTGTGCCGTTTCGGTAGGTGCTATCGAGGCTCTCCTCGCTCGCGTATATCAATATATGGAAGAGTGGGATCTTGCCAAGACTCACGCTACCAACGTTATCAACTCGGGTGAATACGAGATTGCCACTGCCGAAGAATATAAAACTTTCTGGAGCAACTCGGTATGGGATAACACAGGCGAGATTATCTTCGGTGCTTATGTTAGCCAAGTAGAGGGTTATCTTAACTCATCTCCCGGTGGTTTGACTGAACCCGAAGAGTATGGTGACGTGCGTGTATCGAACGACTGGCTCGCCATTATGGATGATGCCGACGTGCGTAAAACAATGTTGCGTACAAATGAAAAGTACCCCGACTATGTATGGCCCAACAAGTACCAAGGTAAAGACGGTGGTCCTATCGCTTACTCAAGCATTCCTATGATTCGTATTTCGGAAATGTATTTGTTGCGTGCCGAGGCCAACTATCGCTTGGGCGATAACTCTGCCGCTACAAACGACGTGAATATGGTGGCTTCTAATCGCAATGCCAAGGAATACGCTTCTGTAACTATCGACGATATCTTCAACGAGCGTCGCAGAGAGTTGGCATTCGAAGGTCACATCTTCCACGACTACAAACGCTTGCAACGCGACCTCGTGCGTACCGATGTTATTCCCGGTCAAGAGAACGTAAATGTTCCTGCCGATAGCAAATATTGGTGTATGCCTATCGCCGAAAGCGAATTTGACGTGAACCCCAATTTGGTACAAAACCCCGGTTGGTAATTGATTAACTAATCTTTAAAATCAGAAAACAATGAAAATAAAGAGTTTTATATATACGGCACTTGCGTCGGTACTGCTCTTTGCTTCGTGCGACTTGAACAAGCCTATGGAGTTCGATGACGCAACACAAGCATTTATCGCTTTCGACGATACTGAAGGCAGCTTGGATGAAGCTGCTGATGGCGTGCCCTGTGAATTGGACTTGACCCTTTATTGTGCATCGGTTGAAGGTGTTGCTGCCGAGGTTGACGTTGTAGTTACTGCCGATTCTTTCCCCGAAGCATCTCGCGCAATTGAAGGTACTCACTATGTAGTTGATCGCATCGAGTTGTACTCTATCGAGTATGACCAAACCAAAGAAAACTTTGGCGAGCGTATCAATGTTCAAGTAGTCGATGGTGTGGAGAAAATCAAATTTACTAAAGAGCGCCGCTTCGCTTCTATCTATATCAAATCTATTGATAATGCCGAGCAAGGTGGTGACGTGAAGTTTGATGTTGTCCTCACAAATGTTAAGGGTTGCAACTTGGGCGCTAAGAGCCGTTGCACTGTTACTGTAGTTGACGACGAAGATCCTATCAATATGCTTGTAGGTTCTTACAAGGCTACTGCAACAAGTATGTTCGACGGTTCATCAGAAACTTGGAATGTGAAGATTACACGTGATGAGGAAGATCCCAATACATTGTGGATTAACCCCGTTATTTCACTCGCTCGTAATGGCGTTCCTTCTCATAACAGTGTTTATGCAACAGTTGACCTCAATAACAATACACTTGCTATGCCTTTGGGTCAATCATTGTTTGGCTCACCCGATGCTACCGATTACAACATTGCAGTTGCAGGTTTCGATGCTCAAGCCAATCCTGTATTGTCGGGCGCAATTGTTGCTAACTTCGATGTAACAAACGGCGTTTCTATCACTTGGACAGAAGGTATCGGTGCCGGAAACACCGTAGATAATGGCTGGTGGTGGCAGGCTGTTGATGGCATTACTTATGTTAAACAATAATTAATGTGTAACTCACTAAATTAAACGAACAATGAAAAAGTTAGTATATATTTTCTCATTAGCAATCGGTCTTTTAATGACCGGTTGCGACTTGTGGGAACACACAGAACCGTTGGCTCCCGACACTTGGGGTGCTGTGCCCGAACTTCTCGTTGAAGTTGATTCGGCCGCTCTCGATGCCGAGGGTAATCTTATCAAAGATGTATTGCCCTTGCGAATTTCAACCAAGAATGCTGCTCATATGGCTTATGCCGTATCGGGCGCTCCCGTTGATATGGACTTTACTGCTCTCTTGCAAGGTCAATATGGTAACTTTGTTACTGAGATTGACTCTACCAACCAAGTGTATGAGCGTACATTGACAGGCGTTACTGCCGGTAATACTTACTACATCTATGCTGTGGCTGCCAATGCTGCCGGTGTGCAAGCAACTGCTACCAAGGCTGTAGGTGCTATCGACGTGACAGCTCCCGTTATCACATCTACTCCTCAATTGACTGCTACCGACAACGGTCGCCGTGTTACTCTTGCATTCAACGAGCCTATCATTCGCGAGGCTGAAATGGGTGCTATCGAGTATATGGTTTATAGCCTCAATATGGAAACAGGTGAAGCTGTTCTTGCATACCAAGGTACTGATGTTACTGCTGTAGCTTCAGGTGCTAACCTCACTGTTACTCTCCCCGTTGAACTTGATGAAAACAGCTATTATGTAGCTACTCTCTCGTTCGCCGAAGGTGCTGTAACTGACCTCTTTGGTAACAAGATGGCTGCTGTAACTTCTGTATTCGATCCCAGCTCGGGTGAGGTTACTAATGGTTTCTGGTGGTTGGTTGAGCCCGCTCCCTCTGTAGATCCTGAAGCATTCTTCAACGAAGGTACTTATTACTTCTATTCAGTCTTCACTCAACAGGGTAATCAATATGAAGCCGACCTTGCTTTTGAGATGGAATATGTAGCAGATGGTTTCGATTTGTCTAGAATCTTCGAGGATGTAGATGGTACTGCTACCGAATGGAGTCTTTCAGGATTACTCACTGCAATGTATGGCATTGATGGGGCTCAAGATTTAGCATTCCCCGGTCTTACATACACATTCTCTCAAGATGGTAAAGAATACCAAGATATTACCATTGTCGATTATAATGATAAGGAATATATGACCTGCATTGGTAGTCTTGCTTACGGTGCAGAGCAAATTCCGGCTTATATTGCTTTCTACAAGGGAGGTGAAATTAGTGGTTTCTATTGGGATTTCATAGTTGCTGATGAGAATGGTAATCCTGACGCACCTGTAGAAGACCTTATTGGTCACTGGGGTATATCAGGCTATACACCTGCAATCTTCGCTTACGGTGACCTCGGTCAAGGTGAGGGTTTCTATGCTTTGATATCCTTCGATTACA
Organism: Bacteroidaceae bacterium; assembly: GCA_017532725.1. Classification (GTDB taxonomy): domain Bacteria; phylum Bacteroidota; class Bacteroidia; order Bacteroidales; family Barnesiellaceae_A; genus Barnesiella_A. Next base: position 2,851 of record JAFXIZ010000037.1, on the reverse strand, counting down.
TTGAGTTGTCTCGCGATGCTCAAGTGCAAGTACAAGGCGTTAAGAGATATGATACTCCCGTTAAGATGGAGTTCAATCCCGTTAACCAAGTACCTATGAATCTTCATAAGAGTATTTCACTTAAGAAATAAGATTCTCACACTCTGAATTTCAGCGCAGCAGCCAATCGGCTGCTGCGCTTGTTTTATGTGTTGTGTATAAAACAGGCGTAGAGATGCGATGCTCGCATCTCTTTTCTGTAGCGAATAAAATAGAGCCACGAACATCGTGGCTCTACGAATTGGTAAATTGAATAAATAAATTTTATATTGACGTAATATTATTCAATGCAATATTTATCCATACTCCATTGTTCAATATTATTTTCAATATATTCTGCTACTACATTTAATTCTCTATTATCTCTAATAACTCTGTCGTAAAATCCCGATTGCCATTCGAAATCCTTATATCCGTTTTTGTGCGCAAATGATGTAATTTTTGATTTAATACCTCTAATGATTGATGCTAAATTTTGACTTTGTGGACCGAATTTCAAAGGTGAATCATCAGCACTATCGTTGTCTATACATATTATAAGATGTATATGATTGGGCATTACAACATATAATGGAATACTTACATCCATCCCTTTTCTAATGATTTTGGTGTTTTCTATTTCAGAAATGGTGTATTCGCCTAATTTATTATATGTTATTGAGGCAATATCGTGGTTTGTTTTTATGCTGCCAAAAGAATAGCGTCTATATTTCGTGCATATAGTTATATAGTATATACCGAAATTATAATTGTGGTCGGTCCAACGTGTTGATTTTATTCTGTATTTATTGGCGAATTTTTCTATCATCGTATTTTTTTGCAAATATAGTAAAAGGAGAGTATCTAATTTGTTTGGATGCTATTTATATTGTAGATGTGATATGATTTTTGTATAAAGTTATTATAATTTAATATATGAAGATAGAGCGTACGGGTATGTAGGTGTGAGCAAACAAGCGTAGAGATGCAATGCTTGCATCTCTACGCTTGCAGTGAATGTAATGAGCCACGAACATCGTGGCTCTACGGGTATGTAGGTGTGAGTAAACGGGCGTAGAGATGCGATGCTCGCATCTCTTTTCTGTAGCGAATGTAATGAGCCACAAGCATTGTGGCTCTACGGGTATGTAGGTGTGAGCAAACAGGCGTAGAGATGCAATGCTTGTATCTCTTATTTGCAGTGAATGTAATAGAGCCACGAACATCGTGGCTCTACGGGTATGTAGGTGTGAGCAAACGGGCGTAGAGATGCAATGCTCGCATCTCTTTTCTGTAGCGAATGAAATAGAGCCACGAACATCGTGGCTAAAACGCTCGGGATAAAAAATAAATCAATTTATTTTGTTCTCCTCTCGCTTATCGCTATCTTTGCACGACAAACCTAAATTTTAACACCGAAAAATACTTATTCCTAATGAAGAGAATTTTTACCCTATTATCAGTGGCAGTCTTGTCGGTATTGTTCCTCAATGTTCAAGCCGAAGTAATATCACAGAATGTTGCCAAGAAAGTTGCCGATAACCTTATCAGCCTCGATGAAAGTTGGCACGGCGTGAATGATGCCACTATACGACTTGTAGAGTTTGATGGCGATCCTGCCTATTATATTGTAGAATATGCACAAGGAGGATGGGCTATCGTTTCGGCTCAATCGTCGGCTACTCCCCTTATTGGTTACAACACCACCGGCCGTTATGTCGCTCCGGAGCCTATGCAAGAGATGCTCGATGTAAGAGCCAACTATATAGTGGGTATGGCGCGTATGGATGGCAGCGTAAGACATAAAGGATGGCAACTTGCTATGCAACGCAAGCCGGCTGCCGACCCTGCTACAACACCCAGCATCGAACCTCTTATACCTACTAACCTCAATCAAAGCGACCCTTATAATAAGTATTGCCCCCCAATCAGTGGTAAAAAGGCTCTCGTGGGTTGTGTGGCTGTTGCTACTACACAGGCTATGATGGTGCAACGTTATCCCGACCAAGGTCAAGGTAAGTTTACTTATACCGATAGCGAGGGTGGTACAGGTACGCATACCGTTGATTTTGAAAATCAATATTACGACTGGGATGCTATTATCAACTGCGATCAAACTAAAGAATATGATGCTGTAGCCCGTATCTTGTATCAAGTGGGTGTTTCGGTGAAGATGATGTATGGATTGACTTTCTCGGGTGCTTTTACTGCTGATGCTTACGAGGCTCTTCATCGCAACTTCCGTTATGATAAGGATAAACTGCGTTTGGCCTTCCGTTATCAATATAGCGATGACGAGTGGTTGGGTATGGTGTTGGAAGATATCTACTTGGGTCGTGCCGTTATCTATCAAGGTGCTGCTACCGAGGATGGTCAAGGTGGTCACTGCTGGAACTTGGATGGCTGGAATGCCTCTACCAAGAAAGTTCACGTCAACTGGGGTTGGGGTGGATATGGTGATGGATATTTCGACCTCGATAATATGACCGACTCTTATCAAGGTATATCGTTCAATTATCATCACGGTGCTATCTTTGGAGTGGGAACGCCCACTACAGCACCCTATGCCATCAAGTTGAGTACCGAAAAATTTGTAATAGGTACAGCAGCCGGTGTAGCCCTTGCCGACGTTATCGTGTCGTGCGAGGACCCCGAGGCCAACTTCGCGTACGAAATATTAGGTCCCAAGAACATTATGGGCAAGCATACCGTATCGCCCTATTCGGTGCAAGACGGCAAGTTGGTAGCGAGCGAGGCAGTACAAGATGTCAACAAGTTCAAGTATATGCTTATGACCGTAACCAACACCAATACAGGAGAATCGTTTACCAAG
>JAFXIZ010000036.1 GCA_017532725.1 Bacteroidaceae bacterium | reverse complement strand
GTGGTAGCGTAGCAAGTGGCTGTATTGTCCCGGGGCAGTGCGATAGTATAAATAAAATCCTAAAGCGTTGACGCGAAGGTGATTTTTGACAATAGGAGCATCAAGGCTCAAAATACTCATTGCACGCTCCATCTCGGTGTCTATGGTAAATACACTCTGTTGTATGGTTGCGCGCAAGAATTTCCAATCTTTGCCTATCGACAGGTCCCACATTGTACCTATGTGGTATTCGGGCGATTCAGAATGTGTACTCGACTCTGTTTCATTGGCGTAACTACACAATGCAGCAGTTATAAGTGCGAGTGTTGCTAAGATGTGTTTTTTCATAGTTATGTGTTATTATTTATTATTCGTGATGATAAGGTTCGTTGTTGAGTATTGTCATTGCTCTATAGAGTTGTTCGGTAAAGAATAGTCGCACCATTTGATGTGAGAAGGTCATCTTGGATAAGGATAACTTGTCGTTGCATCGCTCATATACGGCCTGCGAAAAGCCGTATGGCCCACCTACGATGAATACCAATCGGCGTGCAACTGTCTGCATCTTTTGCTCTATGTATCGGGCAAATTTGGTCGATGTAAATTCCTGCCCACGTTCATCGAGTAGTACTACAAAGTCGCCCGGTTGTAGGCTGTTGAGTATTGCAACCCCTTCACGTTCTTTTTGCTGTTCGGTTGTGAGGTTGCGTGTATTCTTCAACTCGGGTATTACCTCCATTTCAAATGGCAGATACCGTTTGATGCGTGAGGTATAATCTGCTATACTCTCAACCAAATAGTTCTGTGCTGTTTTACCGACTACTATAAACTGAATCTTCATATATCGCTGTTGAATTATTTTTTTGAGAAGTATGCCACCATATCAGTGCCTTTGTCATATTCAATAATAATTACCATTATATTATTGGTAAGTTCTCTCACCTCGACGGTATTACCCGATATGATAGGATATATCAGTTTGGCAGTACCTTCAGGCTCTACACCTTCTTCAAGAATAAGTTCCGATAGTTCAATCTTATTTAAGTTGTCGTGTATTGTATAACTACCTGTTGCTTGCAACGTGTTGTGTTGTAGAATCTTCAATGCTCCATCAGCAGCAAAGTCTATGCCCATCGAGCCATCGAGTGGTGTATTCAGCACAATGGTGTTGTTATTGCTATAGGTGTGGGTTTCGTAGTTATTCAACACCCAATACCCCGATAGAAATTGAAAATCGACGGTAGGCTCTGCCTCTTGCGTGGGATTACTCTCATCACACGCAGTGGTAATGAGCATTAATGATAATATGATTGCGATTGAATAAATAAATCTTTTCATACCCTATATGAATTATTTTCGTTCCAACTCATTGAGGTTTTCGATACGTTTCTTCTCCAAGAAGTCATACACGCCACCCAAGTGTTCTCTTACGCGACCTTCGCCAAATTCGTACACCTTCGATACCAATCCGTCGAGGAAGTCGCGGTCGTGCGATACCACTATAAGCGTGCCGTCAAATGCTTGCAAGGCACTTTTTAGTATATCTTTGGTTTTCATATCGAGGTGGTTGGTAGGCTCATCAAGGATAAGCAGATTGACTGGCTCAAGCAGCAATTTTATCATAGCCAATCGGGTGCGTTCACCTCCCGACAG
>JAFXIZ010000005.1 GCA_017532725.1 Bacteroidaceae bacterium | reverse complement strand
TCCACTCCAAACCCTCAACCTTAAAATTCTTGTCTATGAAACCTACACTATATATGTATAACCTGCATAACGAGAAGGGGCGACAACTTGAGTTGCTGTGTGTGAGCCAAGGCATCTTGTGCAAGCACGTTGATGCAGCGTTGTATAATCAGCCTATCGGATATGTAACGATAGAGGGATTCCCTGCATCGGACACCCCTGCCGGCGATGAGCCATTTGAGGATGAAATGCTTATTTTCAAGGAGTTCACCCAAGAACAAATAGGCACATTCCTATCGCAGTGCAGGCAGGCAAACATCCCTCCTACCCCCTTGAAGGCCGGACTGACTCCCACCAATATACATTGGACATCGATACAATTGCACAAGGAGTTGCAAGAGGAGCATAGGGCATTTACGGAACAAAAGGCATAAAACAGATTGGAAGAGAAAGAGTTTCAACAAAAGACGCGCAGTGCATTTGTGTGGAATCTGCTCGATCGCGTAGGCTCGCAACTGATATCGGTAGTTGTGGGTATTGCGCTTGCACGCATCTTGGGTGCAGCCGAGTATGGTCTGACAGGTGCATTAGCCATCTTTATCGCTCTTTCGCAATCGCTGTCGGATAGTGGCTTCTCGGCTGCCTTGGTGCGCAAGCAACGAGTGAGCGAAACCGACTATAATACTGTATTCTACTACAACCTGTTTGTGTCGGTAGCGATGTATGTGGCAGGCTACTTTGCCGCACCTGCCATAGCCGACTTCTTTGGCGAGCCTATACTCGTACCCATATCGCGAGTGCTGTTTGTGGTGTTCATATTCAATGCCTTGTGCTTGATACAGAATGCCAAGATGGTGAAAGAGATAGACTTCAGGAAGGTGGCAAGCATCAACATTACGGCCATCGTAATATCGGGAGGCGTGGCGTTGTGGATGGCCTATACGGGATATGGCGTGTGGGCGTTGGTGGCACAACTTGTTATACAGTCGTTCATCAAGATGCTGATGCAATGGGCATGGGGAGGCTGGCGACCCCAATTGCTCTTCTCGTGGCAATCGTTCAAAGAGTTGTTTGCTTTCGGGTCGAATATAATGCTTGCCAATGTGCTGAATGTGTTGTTCCTGAACATCTATTCGGCTATAATAGGCAGGATGTATAACAGCCGAGAACTCGGATACTATACCCAAGCCAACAAGTGGAGCGAAATGGGAGTAAGCACGCTGTATGGCGTGATACAAAACAGTACATACACCCTGTTCAGTGCCATACAGCACGACAGGGAGCGACTGCTGCGCAGTTATCGCAAGACAATGAAACTGACGGCATTCATAACATTCCCCACCCTGCTGGCTCTTGTACTGACGGCACGTCCGTTTATACTGATACTGCTCGGCGAAAAGTGGGCACCGTCGATACCGATGTTCTCGATGTTGGTTATAGCCGGTATCTTTACCGTACTGACAACGGTAAATGGCAACTATATACGCATAGAAGGTAGTTCGCGACTTGTATTGCGATTAGAGATATTCAAGGTGTCGCTCTTTGCCATAGTGTTGTTGTTCACTTGGCATCTGCCCATCCTGCAACTCTTGTGGGGAATGGTGGCAACTCGCGTGGTAGTGTATATAGTAAGTATTGTGTGCATAGGCAGGCGCGTTGGTTATACTTGGAATCAACAACTGATAGACATACTGCCGTCGTGTGCCACAGCCTTGCTGATGATATGTTTTGCCTACCCCATACAGTTCTTCGTAGAGAATATCTACCTGCTGTTTACCCTACAGATAGTTGTGTGCGTGATATTCTACTGCTTGATAAATCGTTACTTGCAACGAGACATATTGGATGAATTGTGGCAGAACATCCGTAAGATAGGTCGATAGACAAGCAATCGTTTGCACCATTTTTTCGATAAAAGAGTGTAACTCGGAGTGACAATCTTCGGGTTAGGCATTACCTTTGCAATAGAATAAGGAACGGAATTTACTCTCATAAAATAAACACAACAAAAGCTCTCGTTCTAAAAAAGGAAAAATTGATTATTCATGGTAGTATGGCTGTCCACATGGTAATGTCGGCAGTCATTTTTTTGTTGAGGGGAAGTGAGAGAGGGCAAAAAAGGCAAAAAGGGCGAAAAGGTGGTGTGGGCGAGAGATTAGTGATTAGAGTTTAGAGTTTAGAGATGAGAGTTTAGAGATGAGAGTGAGGTATTTTGTGTATATAGATAAAATTTCCATTATAATTTTTCTACATAGCAGTTTTAATCGCTACATTTGCAATATGAAAATGTAAAACCTTAATTATATCATTAAAACGACTATGAGTATTATTGTTTCTCCCTCGATTTTGACAGCCGATTTCGGTCATCTTGCCGATGAATTGCAATCTATCTCGGCTTGCGATTGGATACATATCGACGTAATGGACGGTGTGTTTGTGCCTAATATCTCAATAGGTTTTCCTATCATCAAGGCTGTAAAAGATAACACCGATAAGCCCCTCGATGTGCATCTGATGATTGTCGATCCCGACCGTTATATAGATCGCTGCAAGGATTTCGGTGCCGATATTGTAACTGTACACTATGAGGCTTGCCGCCACTTGCACCGTACAGTGGCTGCTATCAAGGCAGCAGGGATGAAGGCCGGTGTATCAATCAATCCTCACGTTCCTGTAAGTGTGCTGGAAGAGATATTGCCCTACGTCGATTTGATTCTTATTATGTCGGTTAATCCGGGTTACGGAGGTCAGGCGTTTATAGAGACATCGGTAGAGAAGGTACGCAAACTCAAGAAGATGATAACCGATGGTGGCTACAATGTAACGATAGAGATAGACGGTGGCGTGAATGAGCGCACCGGTCGCCTCTTGGTGGATGCCGGAGCCGATGCCCTTGTGGCCGGTAACTATGTGGTGAGTGCTGCCGATCGCACAGCAGCCATACGCTCGCTGCAAGAGTTGCGATAGAGTGAATAAATATCGACACTTTATATTTTTTACAGACATAAAACAACCATTTTTATCCACATTACTCCCTAAAAAAAGCGTGCCAACCAAGAATGGTTGGCACGCTTTTTTGCTGTATATAAGATGTTATCTTACTTTTGTACGTTGGGTTTTTCGAGGCCGTATCCTTTGCGATGGTCTTCAATCTTGAGGTAGATACCGATGAAGAGAGCCAACACGCCGAATGATGAGAATATAATCATAGGTACAGTGTAACCACCTGTCGAGTTGAGAGTAGCACCAATCAAGATAGGTGTGAGGAACAGACCGATGTTTTGTATCCAGAAAATAAGGCAGTAGGCCGATCCGAGAATCTTGGCATCGATGATTTTGGGTACTGAAGGCCACAAAGCAGCAGGTACCAAAGAGAAAGATACACCCAAGATGAGGATGAGTGTCATAGCAAATGCTTTGGAGGGGAACAAAGGCAAGAGGAATGCAAAACTCAAGTGGCAGCAAATCATAATGATAGCACCGAGCATAAGCATCGAAGCACCTTTACCTTTATAATCGAGGAATGCACCCAAGAAGGGAGTGAGTACCATAGCCAAGATGGGGAAGAAACTGAATAGTTGCGAAGCCTCGTCGGCACCGATGCCGAGTGTAGTCTCCAAGAAGTTGGGGGCAAAACGTTGGAATGGGAAGATAGCCGAGTAGTACAATACGCACAAGAGAGCCACCAACCAGAACATCTTGCTTGAGAAAATCTTACCGAGGTCGCTAAGACGGAACTCGTCTTCGTCCGACTTCTCTTCGCTCAACTCGCCGGCAGCAATGAGTTGCTTGTCGAACTTGGTATCCATAATAGAGAATACGATGTAGCAAATTAGTCCAACGAGCAATAGAGCAGTACAGAAACCAACGGGAGCAACAACCGATGCATCGAACTTGTTAGAGATAATGGGCGCAATCCACATCACGGCAAAAACGCCCAAACGGGCGATAGCCATCTCAAAACCCATAGCGAGAGCCATTTCTTTGCCCTTGAAACACTTGGCGATAGACTTAGAAACGGTTGTACCGGCCATTTCGCAACCACAACCAAAAATCATAAAGCCCAAGCAGGCCATCTTGGCATTACCGGGGAGAGCCACCCACCAACTGTCGAGCCATTGGCACAAAGCCGTAGCAGCAAACCAATCGGTAATGGCCATAAACTTGATGGCAGCACCGATAACCATCAGTGAAGCCGATAAAATACCTGTGAAACGGATGCCCATCTTGTCGAGGATGATACCGGCAAAGATGAGGAAGAAACAGAATACGTTGAGGAAGTATTCCGAAGCGGCGTAAGTACCGAAAACGGTGCTATCCCACTTGAGATTAGTTTCTACCAACGACTTGAGAGGCGACATTACATCGACAAACATATAGGCAAAAAACATCATCAGTGCCACAAGCACCAAAGCCACCCAACGAGCCACGATAGAGTCGTTGAGTTTTTTCTTAATTACTTCTGTCATAGTTAAATTTGTTATTAGTTTGATTATTTGTTTGTTTTAAATTCTTTTTTCGAGCAAGACCACATTCTCGACGTGATGCGTATGAGGGAACATATCGACAGGCTGAACGCGTGTAACGCGATACATATCGTCGAGCAACGAGAGGTCGCGCGCCTGAGTGGCAGGGTTGCAACTAACATATACGATGCGTTGAGGTGCGGCAAAACGTATGACCCCTATCACATCGTCGTGCATACCGGCGCGAGGAGGATCGGTAATAATCACATCGGGACGACCGTGCTGCTCGATAAAGTCGGTGGTAAGGATGTCCTTCATATCGCCGGCATAGAAGATTGTGTTGTCGATGCCGTTAAACTCGGCATTAATCTTGGCATCTTCGATAGCCTCGGGAACATACTCGATGCCCACTACCTGACGCGCCTGACGCGACACAAAGTTGGCAATAGTACCCGTACCGGTGTAAAGGTCGTACACCAACTCGTTGCCTGTGAGAGAGGCAAAATCGCGAGCCACCTTGTATAGTTCGTAAGCCTGCTCGGAGTTTGTTTGATAGAACGATTTAGGCCCAATCTTGAATTGCAACCCCTCCATCTGTTCGAGTATATAGTCGCGACCACGATAGCAGATGACCTCTTGGTCGGTAATAGTGTCGTTCGCCTTTTGGTTGATGATGTATAGCAGCGAGGTAATCTCGGGGAAACGGTCGGCAATGTGTTGCATCATATCGGCAATCAGTTGTGGCTCGTTGTCGTGGAAAACGACAATGAGCATAATCTCGCCCGTAGAGGCCGTGCGTACAATCATATTGCGCAACAATCCCACTTGCGCTCGCAGGTCGAAGAATGTCATACCACGCTCAATGGCGTAGGCACGCACATCGAGGCGAATACGGTTGGTAATGTCGTCTTGCAGGCTACAGTGCTTGATATCGAGTACCTTGTCGAACATACCCGGGATGTGAAATCCGAGCGCATTACGGTCGGTATATACCTCCTCTTGTTGCATCTGCTCGGGGGTAAGCCACGAGCGATTGGAGAAGGTGTATTCCAACTTGTTGCGATATTGTTGCGTCTTGACCGAGCCTTTGATGGGCGAAATCTCGGGTAACTCAATCTTACCGATGCGAGTAAGGTTATCAACCACTTGTTGCTGCTTGCACTCAATTTGATATTGGTATGGCAGGTGTTGCCACTTGCATCCACCACACACCCCAAAGTGAGGGCAGAACGGCTCGACGCGCAACGGCGAAGGCTTGTGCATCGCTACAATACGCGCCTCGGCATAACTATGCTTCTTGCGAATAATCTGTAAGTCAACCACATCACCGGGCGCGGCAAAGGGGACAAAAATCACTTTATCATCGTGTCGGCACAGGGCTTTACCCTCGGCAGCGACAGCAGTTATTTCAATATTTTCTACCAAAGGCAGAGGTTGTTTCTTGCGTGCCAAAGTATATAGTTTATTGATAAATACAAATTCGCCCAAAGTTAGTCAAAAAATCCGAGATACGCGACACAGGCGCATAAAAAACGTATAAAAACACAGTGATATAAAAATTATATCAATAACACTATATATATAAAAAATTTTTGTATTATCTTTGTCGTTCGTATGTAAAAAGTAACAACACTAAAAACATATTTTGAAATGAAAAGAGTTTATACATTCGGTAACGGACAAGCAGAAGGTCG
>JAFXIZ010000035.1 GCA_017532725.1 Bacteroidaceae bacterium | reverse complement strand
TTAGTAAAAAACAGGCGAAAGAACAAATCAGTAAATATTATTCATAAATACGAAGCAGTCTTCCCGCGTGAGCGTCAAGGCTGCAGAACATACACATTAGGTCAGAATGTGTATGCCTCAAGAAAAGGGTATATGGTAAGTATTTAACATATACCCTTTTTGCATATATCCTACCACGAGGGATAAAGAGGATGAATAGAGTTTAGAAAAGGGCAGACAGAGCCACCCACGCCACCGACACAGATTTAAAGCCGTAGGCTTCTGCTCCTCTAAGGTAGAGGAGCCGTCAGCCCTGCTGACTGAGGAGTATGAACACACTGCCACCGTCTTACAGGCGATTTTCGGCTCGCAACACTACGTCGCCGACGTTAACTAATGCTCATTACCCCTCGCCTACGTTGGCAGGGGGAGACGCGAGCGTCGCGTCTCTACGCCATAAAATCTAAACACTAAACATTTACACCACCTCTCCCTTACGGGACTTCCCTCGTATTCCTACGGAACATAGGGGCTGATAAGATTACCACTCACATCGGGGACTATACGGCAGATGATGGAGCTTAAGGCTATAGTTGAAAACTATAGCTTGGGGTGGCTTGTTTTTTATCTCTTATTGCTTGCAGGTGCGGCTCTTTTTGATTTTCTTTGCATAGAGTTTAATATTATACTATGCAATTATCGAATGAATGGTTTGCCTCGGCCGAAGAGACCAATATGGGATTGGTTGTTGTGCGAGGTAGGATGGGTATGGATGCTGTACGGCAGTCGGATAGGTATCCTGTGCGTGTAGAGGTACAATGGCAGATTGTAGGCGATGATAAGGGTATGCCCACCGATACCGAAGCCGAGGTGATAGAGCGTATGATGAATATTGTATGCGATGCGCTGGAGCGTAGCGAAACAGCTGTGATGACGGCTATATATACCGGCGCACAGCAGGTGCGTTATCAGTTCTATGCATCGAGTGTCGATGCCTTCTCGGCTGCTATAGAGCCTTTGTTGCAGCGTTTTGGCAACTTGCCCATCAAGATAGGTGCAGCACCCGACGGTGCGTGGCGCGAATATGCCACGATGTTGGATAAGTTCTGCGATGTGGGTGGTGTATAATTTTTGCATATAGATTGCGCTATGCGGCAGAAAAAGCGTATCTTTGTCGAATAGTTGTGCTACTACCGATATGTCCGAACAGATGAGTATGGCAATGGGTTGTAGTATTAGTAAAACATAGAAATAAAAATAGAATAGCAATATGTTACAAATAAAAGACCTTCACGCCAATATCAATGGCAAAGAGATATTGAAAGGTATCAACCTTACGGTGCGTCCGGGCGAAGTTCACGCCATTATGGGACCTAACGGCTCAGGTAAGAGTACGCTTTCGTCGGTGTTGACCGGAAACCCGGCCTATGAGGTAACCCAAGGCTCGGTGGAGTTTTATGGCAAAGACTTGTTGGCACTTTCGCCCGAAGACCGTTCGCACGAGGGCTTGTTCCTCAGTTTCCAATATCCGGTGGAGATACCCGGAGTAAGTATGGTCAACTTTATGCGTGCCGCCATCAACGAGTTGCGCAAGTATCGTGGCGAAGAGCCAATGTCGGCTACCGAATTCTTAAAGTTGATGCGTGAGAAACGCGCCATTGTCGAGTTGGACAACAAGTTGGCAAGTCGCTCGGTCAATGAGGGCTTTTCGGGTGGAGAGAAGAAACGCAACGAGATATTCCAAATGGCTATGCTTGAGCCACGCCTCTCAATTCTTGATGAAACCGATAGTGGCCTTGATATAGATGCCTTGCGCATTGTGGCCGAGGGTGTGAACAAACTGAAGAACGAGAATAATGCTACTATTGTTATTACTCACTACCAACGATTGCTCGATTATATAGCCCCCGATTATGTACACGTCTTGTACAAAGGGCGTATTGTTAAGTCGGGTGGCCCCGAATTGGCACTCGAACTTGAGGAGAAGGGCTATGATTGGATAAAAAAGGAGTTGGGTGAAATATAATAACCACTATGCAAGCATTACAACAATATATCGACCTCTATAAAGAGCATCACGAGGTCATAGACAAGCACTCGGCTCGTGTGCTTAATGCGTTGCGCCCCGAGGCGTTGCGTTGCATTGAGTCGTGTGAGTTGCCTACAACCAAGCACGAGGATTATCAGCACACCGACTTGGTGGCTATGTATGCCCCCGATTATGGCTTGAATATAACACGTATTGAGTTGCCTACCCAGCCTCAAGAGGCGTTCCGTTGCGATGTGCCCAACCTCTCGACACAACTATACTTTTTGGTGGGTGATAACTTCTATCGCAACAATCGCAATAAGGAGTTGCCCGACGGTGTGCTGGTAGGGTCATTGCGCGATATGGCCGAGGCTCACCCCGAGTTGGTGGCACGCTGCTATGGCAAGATAGCCGATATGTCGAAGGATGTGACCGTTGCGCTCAACACGCTGTTGGCGCAAGACGGATTCTTCTTGTATATCCCCAAGGGAGTAGTCCTTGATAAGCCTATACAACTTGTCAACATCATAGGTGGAGGTGTATCGATGATGCACAACCGTCGTATTCTTGTCGTTGCCGAGGAGGGTGCGCAAGCCAAGTTGCTCGTGTGTGACCATAGCGAAGAAGATGGAATAACACAACTCATAAGCCAAGTGACCGAGATATGGGCAGGCAAGGGTGCTGTAGTAGATTATTACAGCCTTGAAGAGAATGCCACTTGTGTGCAACGCATATCATCGACATACGTTCACCAAGAGGCCGACTCGAATGTATTGGTCAACGGTATAACCCTGCGCAATGGTACTACACGCGACAATTACCACATAGCCCTTGAGGGCGAAGGAGCAGAGGCTCAGTTATGTGGTATGGCCATAGCCGACGGCGATAAGCGTGTGGATGTATATACACATATCGACCATAGCAAGGCACATTGCAACAGCAATGAGTTGTTCAAGTATGTATTGGACGATAATGCCATAGGCTCATTTGCCGGTCGTATTCTGGTACGCGAAGGGTCGCAAAAGACCGAGGCATATCAAAGCAACAAAAACTTATGCGCCTCAACGACAGCACATATGTACACCAAGCCACAACTTGAGATATATGCCGATGATGTGAAGTGCAGCCACGGTGCAACGGTAGGTCAACTCGACCAACAAGCCCTGTTCTATATGCGCACAAGAGGCATCTCGGAGAGCGAAGCGCGTATGTTGTTGCAGTTTGCCTTTATGAGCGACGTGATAGAGAATGTGCGCTTGGATGCCTTGAAAGACCGTCTGCGCCAATTGGTCGAGAAACGCTTCAGAGGAGAATTATCACAGTGTCAACAATGTGCAATGCGCACACAAAAGCAATAGAGTTATGTTGGATATAGCCTCTATTCGAGCCCAATTCCCCATATTGAGTCGTGAAATATATGGCAAGCCACTTATATATCTTGATAATGCTGCCACATCGCAACATCCACAATGTGTGATAGAGCGCATAACCGACAGTTACTATCGCGTCAATGCCAACGTGCATCGTGGCGTGCATACCTTGAGCCAAGAGGCTACCGAGGCGCACGAAAATGCCCGTAAGCGAGTGCAACGATTTATCAATGCACAACACAGCCACGAGATAATATTCACGCGAGGCACAACCGAGGCAATCAACCTTGTGGCACACTCATTTGGCGAGGCTTTTCTGCACGATGGAGATGAGGTGATACTCACAGTTATGGAGCATCACTCCAATATAGTGCCTTGGCAGTTGTTGCAGAGCCGTAAGGATATCAAGTTGCGCGTCGTGCCTATCAACGAGCGAGGCGAGTTGGATATGGAGGCATTTCGCAGCCTGTTCAATGAGCGTACCCGATTGGTGAGCGTTATGCACGCATCGAATGTGTTGGGTACAATAAATCCCATTAAGGATATTATCGCGTATGCGCATAGCCACGACGTACCTGTGCTGGTAGATGGTGCACAGGGCATACCTCATACAAAGGTCGATGTGCAGGAACTCGATGTCGATTTCTACGTATTCTCGGCGCACAAGGTATATGGTCCTACCGGTATAGGAGTGCTGTATGGAAAAGAGAAGTGGCTCGATGCCATACCCCCCTACCAAGGTGGTGGCGAGATGATAGCCCAAGTATCATTTGAGCGCACGACTTTCAACGAGTTGCCATATAAGTTTGAGGCCGGTACACCCGATTATGTGGGCAGTGCAGCCTTCGCAACAGCCATAGATTGGATAGAGGCAACAGGATTTGAGGCTATGCAAGCCTATGAAGAGGAGTTGTTACACTATGCAACAGCCCGACTTGGCGAGATAGAGGACTTGCGAATATTGGGTACAGCCCCACACAAGACCCCCGTTATATCGTTCCTTGTAGGCAACATACACCACTACGATATGGGTATGCTACTCGATAAACTGGGGGTGGCAGTACGCACCGGACACCATTGCGCACAGCCACTTATGCACGCATTGGGCGTAGAAGGTACTGTGCGAGCCTCTTTTGCCGTGTACAACACTCGCGAGGAGATAGATGCTTTCGTGGCAGCAGTTAAGAGAGTGAGCAGTATGCTGCGATAAAGCGAATTATCAGACAATAATTATTCATTTTTAAAAACATCACATTATGAAATTCATCACAAGATCGCAAGGAACAGTAACTTACCACGCATCGTTCTATTGGTCGATAGTATTGACCTTCGCGTTGGTAATTGCCTTTTTTATGTTTGCAATTCCTACTTATACAGTGTGGAGTCAGGAGATGAGTGGTAGAGCCGAGTTTGCCAAAGCCGAGCAAAATCGTCGCATCAAGATTGAAGAAGCCAAAGCCAACCTTGAGGCCGAGAAACTCAATGCTCAAGCCGAGGTGGAACGTGCCAAAGGTGCTGCTGAAGCCATCAGCATCGAGAATGGCTCAATAACACCTACTTACATACAATATTTGTGGGTACGTCAGCAAAACACTGCTACCGACAAAGTTATATACATACCTACCGAGGCCAACTTGCCCATATTGGAGGCAAAAGCAAAGCCCGTAGAGTAAGTAAGGTTTTATCGTAGAAAATAAAGGGTGCGCCATCACAAAAGTTGGCGCACCCTTTATTATTGGTTGTATGTAGGTTTGTGTTACTTCTTCTTGCCGGCTAATATTTTCTTACCCCAGCGAGTCAATCGTTCTATACCATCGCGAATGCCCAGCAAGCCATGAGAACTCGATTCGGCCGATTGCGATAGTGGGTCGTGGAAGGTCAATGTATCGGGTGTCGCAGTGCCAAATTGCTCGGGATAGAGAACAATGAGGTTGTTGTCGGCAAAATATTGGGTAAGGAATGAGGGCAGTTTCTCATAGTCCGATTCGAATGATACCGAAGCTCTGCGCGCCGCAACAACCACAAACAAGTCGTCGTCAAGCACCACCTTGGGGAGCAACAACATATCATCCCACGACTCCACTTGGTTGTACTCGTGGCGTATCTTGTAACGCCCCCTTTGAATTGCAGCGCGTATGTGTGGTATGGTCGAAGCGTAGGCATAGAAGAGTATTCGACAGCCTATTTGCTGTGAGATGTGCGCCAAACGGTCTATCCACGATGCAAATCCTGTTTCGTATTCGGCCTTGGGAGGTACCGATACCACAATGCGCGTAGTAGCAGCCGGAGGGGTCACACACTTGGTTATCCATACCATCTTGTGCGTACCACGCAACAAGTTTTCAATCTTTACACCGAAGAATGAATCGACAATATTGGCCTTGTGGTGCAAACCCAAAACAACCTCGCTGATGTTTTGCTCCTTGATGGTGTGGATAATACCACTTGCAATGTTTAGGTCGTACCTCGATATAGGTACAAGCGAAACATCGGCGGCAGAGGCTGCCTTGGCGGCGTGATTGAGTATGCGTTTGGCTGCATATTGGCTGCCTTGCTTGGTATCGTCGTTGACAAAGAGTGCGTAAATAGGGCTGCTTTTCTTGGGATTTTTCATCAACAGAGCCATATTTACCAAGCCCTCAACAGTGGCAGGATTTGCTACAGGGATGAGGATACGTTCCTCGCTAACGACGTTCTCGGCATTATCGGTGGGCTCCTCATCTTGCAGGCGCACGACGGTTTTACTTGCCGAGCGTTCGGTGATAATAGAACTGACGGTGCAAGTTACCAATATCATAATAATTGTGCCGTTGAGAATAGCATCATCGAAAACGCCCAAATCTCTACCCACAATAACAGCAGCCAACGATACAGCCGCCTTGGCTGTTGTTATACCAAATATAAGTCGGCGATCGGTTGCCGAGTAGTGGAAGATGCGCTGGATGAGCCAAGCGGCAATCCACTTGGTCGATAGGGCTATGATGCACATTATGGCCGCAACAAGTAGCATCTCGGGGTGTTCTATCAGCACACCAAGGTCGATGAGCATTCCTACCCCTATAAGGAAGTAGGGAATGAACAGAGCGTTACCTACAAACTCCAGCCTGTTCATCAGGGGCGATACCGAAGGTATGTAGCGATTGAGTACAATACCGGCAAAGAATGCACCTATGATAGACAACAGCCCTATAGCCTCGGCTATAAACGATGATAGAAAGACAAGTGCCAATACAAAGATAAATTGAACAACATTGTCGCTATAGGTCTTGAAAAACCACCGTATGAGTCGAGGATAGGCATAAATGATAAATAGCGCGTATGCCGTTACCATCAGGGTGAAACGTACCCAATATCCGGCACTCATATCGCCCGAGAGCGAGCCTGTAATAATGGCAAACACCACCAATGCGCCCAATATGGCGAAGATTGTACCTGCAACGGCAACGGTAACAGGTGCATATCGGTTAAGACCATATCGACTCACTATAGGGTATGAAATGAGTGTGTGCGATGCAAACATACTCGATAGGAGCATTGCTGTAACCCAATCGAGTTGCAACAGGTAGTGGCTTGCAACAGTTCCCAATATCATAGGGACACCAAAGGTGAGCAGTCCGAATATTGTACCCGGCTTACGATTGCGCAACAATGAGAATATATCCATCTCAAGACCGGCCAAGAACATCAAATAGAGAATACCTACTTGCCCGAAAATCTCAAAACTGCTATCGCGAGCCAACAGATTGAGCCCGTGAGGGCCTATGATAATACCGGCGATGATGAGTCCTATGATATGAGGTATGCGAAACCTATTCAGCAGAATAGGAGCCAATAATATAATGGCGAGTACGATAAAGAATATCAGTACAGGATTGTCAATAGGCAATGTGAATAATCCGTTGAGCATACGACATTGATTTGACTGCAAAGGTAGAAAAAAGTGTTGTAAATAAAAAGAAGGTACGTCGTTGTTGTGACGTACCTTCTCGCATATAGGTTTAATTAACTATTGCTATTATTTTTTGAGAACCGACTCGTCAAACGAAAGACCTTTTTTCGCCAAGCGACGTTTTTGGATTTCGAATGCGATAGGAGTTGCAACAAACAAGGTTGCGAATGTACCTACGATAACACCAACCAACATAGCGAATACGAAACTACGGATTGTGTCGGCACCCAAGATGAAGATTACCAACAAAACGACAGCAGTACTCAATGAAGTATTCATTGTACGCGACAATGTGCTGTTGAGGGCGTAGTTGATAACCTCGGCACGATTGCGTTTGGGATAGAGTTGTACCTCTTCACGGATACGGTCGAATACTACCACGGTATCGTTCACAGCATAACCGATAACGGTAAGGATAGCCGCGATAAATGTTTGGTCAATCTCCATTGAGAAAGGTATAATACCATAGAAGAGTGAGTAAAGACCGATGATAACGTATGAAGTAAATGCCAACGATACCAAAGTACCCACTGAGAAAGCGATGTCGCGGAAACGCAACAAGATGTACAAGAAGATGGCGATGAGCGAGAAGAATACAGCCCACATAGCACCAATCTTAATATCCTCGGCGATAGAAGGACCAACCTTCTGAACGCTCATCACGTTCTCTGCCTCGAATGCGTCAACGCCCTTCTCACCTACCAACGAAGTCAAGCCGGTGTAGAGTTTCTCAAGAATCTCTTGGTCTATGTTTTCATCGTTCTCGGCGATACGGTAGTTGGTCGATACACGCACTTGGTTTTCACTGCTAATTGTGATTACCGACAAAGAACTACCCTCGAATTGAGGAGCGAGCATACGTTGTACCTCTTGAGTATTTACAGCCTCATCGAAGCGAACAACATAGTTGCGACCACCCGAGAAGTCGATACCTTGGTTCACACCACGAGCGAAGAATGAGATAGTCATAATCACTACCAATGCAAGTGAAATGATGAAACCAATCTTACGGCTACCCAAGATATTGAAGTTGTTGTTTACAAGAATGTTCTTTGAAAGACCTGTTGTGAATGTAATATTTTTACCCCATTCTTTATCCGAAATCCACTCCAAAGCAATGCGAGAGAGGAATACAGCGATAAAGAACGAAATAACGATACCAATGATAAGAGTAGTGGCAAAACCCTTGATAGGACCTGTACCGTACATCAAGAGGATAATACCTGTGATGATAGAGGTAAGGTTAGAGTCGAAGATTGCCGAGAATGCGTTCTTATAACCATCGGCGATAGCAGTCTTGAGGTTTTTACCTGCACGCAACTCCTCTTTAGTACGCTCGAAGATAAGCACGTTGGCATCCACAGCCATACCCAATGCCAACACGATACCGGCGATACCCGAAAGTGTGAGCACTGCTTGGATAGAAGCAAGAATACCCATTGTGAAGAAGAAGTTGATGAGCAAGCCTACGTTTACTACCATACCGGGGATGAGACCGTAAACGGCTACCATATATATCATCAAGATAACCAATGCTACGATAAACGAAATTATACCACTGTTGATAGCCTCTTGACCCAACGAAGGACCGATAACATCCTCTTGGATGATGTTGATACCGGCAGCCATTTTACCCGATTTGAGTACGTTTGCCAAGTCTTTAGCCTCTTCGGGAGTGAAACCACCCGAGATTTCAGAACTACCACCGGCAATGGCGCCGTTTACATTGGGGAATGAATATACTTGGTCGTCAAGTACGATAGCGATAGCGTTACCGATGTTGTTGCCTGTGAGTTTCTCCCACTCTTTGGCACCTTGGCTGTTCATTTCCATATGAACTACCGAGCCACCACGATATTTGTCGAAGTCATCACGAGCATCAACTACAACATCGCCCGACATTGCTGCGCGACCACCTTTGCCCGATTTCAAGGCAATGAGTTGGAAGTAAGTCTCTTTCTCGTCGATGGCTTTTACAGTCCAACGCAACTCGAGGTTTGAGGGCAAAATATCTTGAGCCAACTTGCTTGCCAACATTTGGTTAACCTCGGCAGTGTCGTTTTTGTGAGCAAAACCGATGATGGGCGAGCCTTGGAAGTTGTCTTGAACGAGAACTGCGAACAAAGGATTTTGTTTGCGGAATTGCTCAAATTGAGCAGCCTCGTCGTTCTCGGCAACCAATGTTTCGAGGGCTGCGCTCACGCTGTCAGTAGCAACAGTGTCGGCTACATTTTCAGCAACCTCGGCTACAACAGTAGTGTCGGCCTCGGCTTGACGAGCAGCGGCTGTTGCCAATGCACCGTTTACCGATTGCAATGCGGCTACCAATTCTTCATATTTATAAGTCTCCCAGAACTCAAGGTTAGCAGTACCTTGCAAGAGGTTGCGAACACGCTCGGGCTCTTTTACACCGGGCAACTCAACAAGGATACGACCATCTTTTTCCAACTTTTGGATGTTGGGAGCAACAACACCGAAACGGTCGATACGGTTACGCAATACGTTGTATGAGTTGTCAACTGCAGTGTTGAGTTCTTCACGCAATACTGTGATAACCTCGTCGTTTGTAGAGCCGGGTTTGATGCGCTCTTTCAACTCGTGAGTGCTGAAGATGGCTGCCAAGCGAACGTTGGGATCCAATTTTTTGTACTCCTCAACAAAAACTTGCAAAAAGTCATTGTTGTCGGCTTGATTGGCTACAGCGTTGGCAATGGCTTTGTTGAAATTGGGATCGGGGTTGTTGTTTGAAAGTTGTTTCAAAACGTCGGCAACCGAGATTTGAAGTGTTACGTTCATACCACCCTTGAGGTCAAGACCCAAGCCGATTTCCATTTCGCGACATTGTTGATAGGTGTAATACCCGAGATAGACCTTTTCGGTCGAAATTGAGTCGATATACTCTTTGTACAAGGCCTCATTGCCTGCTGCATACTCCTCGGCTTTTGCATTGTGGTGTGATGTCACCATCGAAAAAGAGAGGTAGAACAAGCATATCAAAGCCAGCAAAGCAGCAATCACTCCGGTAAAAACTTTGTTTTGCATTTGTCTAATTTTTATTTTTTAAATTTATAGATTTTCGCATTTTATTTAGCGTGCAAATATACTGCTTTTTTTTTTCATACAGCAATTTAACGTGTTTTATTTGTTTTTTTAATAGAAAGTTGGAGGCAAAAGGGTCTATTTTTGCTCTGCATATTCTTTTTTTGTACCTTTACGCCCACTATTTATATTGTTTGGTATGAAGAATTATTCGCAACTTCGATATTTACCCGTTGTATTGCTCCTTGCCGTGCTGGCATCGATACTCTTCTCGTGTGCCAATATGTCGCGCCCGAGTGGTGGCCCTCGGGATAAAACACCCCCTGTCTTTGTAAAGAGTAATCCTCTTCCCGACTCGCGCAATTTTACGAAGAATAAGTTGGAGATAGAGTTTGATGAGATAATACAGATTGACAAGCCGTCGGAGAAGGTTATTATTTCGCCTCCTCAAATCAATATGCCCAAGATACAGGCGCAGGGCAAGAAGGTGAGGGTGGAGTTGCAAGACTCTTTGCTTCCGAATACGACTTATACAATCGACTTCAGCAACTCTATAGTAGATAATAATGAGAGAAATCCTCTCGACGGATTTTCGTTCTCTTTCTCCACGGGCGAGTCGCGCGACTCGTTGCAGATATCGGGTATTCTGCTCAATGCCGCCGACCTCGAGCCTATCACCGGTATGTTGGTGGGTGTTTATACCAACCTCGATGATACGGCGTTCAAGACATTGCCTATGGAGCGCATTACGGCGAGCGATGCGCTGGGACACTTTACCATTCGCAACCTCAAGCCGGGCAATTATCGAATAGTGGCACTCAAGGATATGAATCGCAACTATCGATTTGACAACCCTACCGAGGATATTGCCTTTGGCGACAGCACTCTATCGCCTTATGCTGTGCCACAACAATATATCGACACGATATTTACCGACTCGGCTACGGTCGATACTATTATACATATAGATTATAATAAGTTCTATCCCAACAATATATTGTTGATGGCTTTTAATGAACAAAAGCCGAGCCGATATCTCGATAGCAATACGCGTAAGGAACGACGCAAGTTGGAGTATATCTTTGCCGCTCCTCACGATTCGGTGCCTGTTGTGACACCTCTTAACTTCGATGCCAAGGATAATTGGTATGTGCTGGAAAAGAATCATACCAACGATACATTGTATTATTGGATAAAAGACTCGTTGGTGTATAATATCGACACACTGAAGGTTGCTATGCAGTATTATCGCACCGATACGTTGAATGAGTTGTCGTTGTACGATGATACCCTCACGATGGTGTATCGTGCCCCCAAGGAGAAATCCAAGAAGAGTAAAAAGAGAGCCAAGAACGACTCGCTTCCCGAGGTCGTACCTACCGTCTTTGCCAAGATGGATGTGTCGATAAGTGGCAAAATGGATGTAAACAAGCCTATCTCTATAACCTTCGAAACGCCCATCGACAGTATTGACTTGTCGGCTTTTCATCTCTACGAAAAGCGCGATACTGTGTGGAACAGCCTCCCCGACACGGCCTATTCGATAACACAGGATACGCTATCTATCAGGCGATATTTGCTCAAGCATAAGTGGAAACCCGAAGGTGCTTACCGTCTGGAAGCAGATTCGATGGCTGTAGTGGATATGTATGGATTGCATACCGATAAGTTCAAACGCGATTTTACAATCAAGTCGCTGCAAGAGTACTCCAACCTATATTTTGCCATTTCGGGTGTGAGCGATAGCGCAATTGTTGTGTTGTTGAACAGCAGCGATAAGCCCGTAATGAGTGCGCCGGTCAAAGATGGAGGCGCAGAGTTTACTTACGTAAAACCCGGTACATATTATGCCCGACTCTTTATCGACAGTAACCACAATGACAAGTATGATACCGGCAATTACGACCTTAAACAACAGCCCGAGGAGGTCTATTATTATCCTCACGAGTTGGAGTTGCGTGCCTATTGGAATGTCGAGCAAGAGTGGAACATCTATAATACTGCCATAGACAAGCAGAAGCCACTTGCCATAAAGAAAAATAAACCCAAAGAGGAAAAACCTGTCAAAGAAGAAAACGAAGACGATGAACATCAAAATGAACACAACGACTCTTACTATCAAAACAGTGGATATCCTCAGAACTACGGTGGTGCACCAACGTTGGGTGGCAATCCTCGTCCTATCAATAATTTTTAGTGTTCTCGGCACAACGTATTGTGGCGCGTCGGCAGTGTCGGCGCAAAACACTACTCCCATAGCCGACGAGCATCTGCAATATGACGTGATATACCAATGGGGTATATTGTGGGTAAAAGCAGCCGATGGCTCACTATCCATTGTGCGCGAGGGCAATAGATACAAAGCGCAAGTGATAGCCTCGACAACTCCCTTTGCCGATGGTATTATGAAGGTGCGCGATACGCTCACAACGGTAATGCAAGCCCCCGATTTGTACCCTATCAGTTACAAGCAGGTGTCGCGTGAGGGAAAATATCATCAAGTGAACGAAATAAACTTTGTCTATCGCAATGATTCCACCATAGGCGATACACACATTACACGCCCGGGCAAGGACTATAACAAGCAATTCACTATAGGCAAAGAAGGTGCCGTATATGATATGATAAGTATATTCTATCGTTTGCGCAACTTGTCGTATGCCACGATGAATGTAGGCGATGTGATAAAGACCTACATATTTTCGGGCAGGCAGATTGAAACACTCGAGTTGGAGTATCAGGGCATAAAAGCGATAGAAATAGGCGATACAGAGTATCAAGCCCACTATATACGCTTCTTTTTCTACAATGAAGACGGGTCGAAAAAGAGTGATAAGATATCGGCTTGGGTAAGTGTCGATGACTTTATACCACTGCAACTCGAAGGAAAACTGCCGATAGGCTCGATGAAAGTGCGTCTGCGCGACAGAAAATAACCTGCTCCACGAGTTGGTTACCCCGAAAAAAAACTGTAAGTTTGCAATATGAAACGAATAGCAATCTTTGCTTCGGGTTCGGGTACGAATGCCGAGGCTATAGCCCGATACTTTGAGGGCAATACCGAGATAGAAGTTACTTGTGTGCTATCCAATCGTGCCAATGCCGGAGTGCATCAGCGTATGCAGGCATTTGGCATCCCTACATATACTTACGCCAAGGAGGTGTGGAGTGAGGCTCATCCCATCGTAGAGGTGTTGCAAAAGCATAATATCGACCTTGTTGTTTTGGCAGGCTTTATGCGCAAAATCGAGCAGCCACTCACTACAGCCTATGCCGGTCGCATAGTCAATATTCACCCCTCGTTGCTACCCCTGCACGGAGGCCCCGGTATGTATGGGCATCACGTTCACGAGGCAGTACTCGCCGATGGCGATACCGAAAGCGGCATCACAATACATTATGTCGATGAGCAGATAGACGGTGGCGAGATAATATTCCAAGCCAAGTGCGAAGTGTTACCCGATGATACACCCGATACACTTGCCAACCGTATTCACGTTCTTGAGCATCGCCACTTCCCCCAAGTGATAGAGGGCGTATTGCAAGGCTAATCAGCCATTATTCCCCCTGTCTTTATTCGAGAAGGAGTCGGGTCAGTTCCTCGACACCTTCCGATGCCCCTTTGGCAATATATCGGATGCCTAAATTATCAGGCGCATTTACCGGCTTGGGATCGATAAGGTAAATGGGTGTTCCTCTGCGTACAAAACGCAACAATCCGGCTGCCGGATAAACATTGAGCGAAGTACCTATCACGACAAATATATCGGCCTTTTCGGTGCATTCTATTGCCGGCTCAATCATAGGAACGGCCTCTCCGAAGAAGACAATATGTGGGCGCATAGTATCGCCGTATTCGTCGCGCGACTCCATTGTAATCTCACAGTTATCGGGTGTCAATTCATAAACGCGACTCTCATTGCGAGTAGAGCGCACCTTCATCAACTCACCGTGCAGGTGCATTACTTGGCTGCTGCCGGCTCGTTCGTGCAAGTTATCGACATTTTGAGTAATGATATGCACGTCGTAGTGTTCTTCGATAGCCACCAAGCCGTAGTGACCTCGATTGGGTGAGGTTGTAATCAGTTGCTTGCGACGTAAATTGTAAAACTCCTGTACCAAAGCAGGATTGCGCATCCAACCCTCTATCGAGGCTACATCCTCAACATTATATTGTTCCCACAGTCCTCCACTGTCGCGAAATGTAGATATACCACTCTCGGCACTCATACCGGCACCGGTAAGCACAACCAATCTCTTCTTCTCCATATCAATGATTTTCTATATGTAATAACAGCCGGCACACCAAGTTGCCGAATAGTTGTGTAAATATCGAAAAAATAATTATTTATAGCACCACGAATGTTGTTTTTTATGTTATTTTTAACTTATTATGTGGGCTATTGTGAATGAAAGAGTATATCTTTGCACTCGATTTTTACTAACAAGTAATAAAGAACAAATTAAATATAGAAAAAATGGATAAATTGAGTTATGCATTGGGCTTGAACGTAGGATACAGTTATCTTGCGTCGGGCATCAACAAGTTGCAAGTAGATGATTTTGCCGAAGGTGTTCGCGCAGTAATGGAGGCTAAAGAGCCTGCAATCAGCATCGATGAGGCAAAACAAATTATCAATGAGTTTTTCACCCAATTGCAAGCAGAGGCTGCCAAGGCTGCCGAGGCTAACTTGCAAGCCGGTGAGGCCTTCCTCGCCGAGAATGCCAAACGAGAGGGCGTTATAACATTGCCCAGTGGATTGCAATACGAGGTGTTGGCTACCGGCGAAGGTCGCAAACCCAAAGCAACCGATAAGGTACAATGCCACTATCACGGTACACTTATCGATGGTATGGTATTCGACAGTTCGGTACAACGTGGTACTCCTGCTGTATTCGGTGTTAACCAAGTTATCCCCGGATGGGTTGAGGCATTGCAGTTGATGAACGAGGGCTCTCGTTGGAAACTCTACATCCCCTCTAAATTGGGTTATGGCGCGCAAGGTGCAGGTCCTATACCTCCCCACGCAACACTTATCTTTGAAGTTGAATTGATTAAAGTCATCTAATAAACAATAGAAATGAAGAAATTTTTAGTTTATACTTTCGGAGCAGCGCTTATGTTGAGCGTATGCTCTTGTGGTGGTAGCAAGAAGAGTGCTACTCTCAACAATGCCGGCGATACACTCAGTTATGGTATTGGTGTAATGCAAGGTACTCGTTTGGCCGAAGCCAAGGCTATGGGTGTGTATCCCGACTTGAACGACCTCGATGTAGATCTCTATATTAAGGGTGTAAAAGAGGGTGCTAAAACTGAAGCAACTTCATACCATATGGGTATGAACGATGGTATCCAAATGAAGAAACAATTTGACAGTATGGCCGAGCAATTTGGTATTGAACTCAACTTTGAAACTTTCTTGGTTGCTTATGCTAAGGCTGTGAAAGGTGATAGTTCGCTCATTATTGCCAAAGATCGTATCAATATTTTGTGCGATAGCATTATAGCAGCAGCACGCGTAGCCAAGGAGCAAGCCGAATTGGACTCTATCGCCAACTCACCCGAGGCTAAAGCCAACCTCGAGGCAGGTATTGCCTTCCTCGCTGCCAAAGAACAAGAAGAGGGTGTTAAGAAAACCGAATCGGGTCTTCTCTACAAAGTTATCAAAGAGGGTAATGGCAAACAATTCAAGATAACCGACAAAATCGAGTTGGCTTATGTTGGTAAATTTATCAACGACAGCATCTTCGACCAAAACCCCAGCCTTAAATCGGTTGTAGGTCGTTTCGTACCCGGATTTACCGAGGGCTTGTGCTTGATGTCGCCCGGTGCTAAATACATCTTCTACATACCTTCGGAACTTGCTTACGGTGTGCGTGGCAGAGGTGCCGAGATGCCTTCAAACTCTACTCTCATATTTGAGGTTGAAACTAAAGGTCTTGCCAAATAATAGCAGAAAGATTTTTATGATTTGTTATAGAGTTGTACCACCTTGGTGCAACTCTTTTTTTATGATATCGGTCAGATGTTGAAATTTTTGGTGGAAATATTGGCACCTTATACAGCGCAAATTTAAAAATATCCGTATATTTGTGCTATTCATTAATATACCATTTTGTAACAGTATGTCAACCACACAACCCTCAATAGAACATCAAAATCTTGTTCTTATTCCCACATATAACGAGAAGGAAAATATCGAAAACATTACTCGCGCAGTGTTCAATCTGCCGGAGCAATTTGATGTATTGGTTATCGACGATAACTCGCCCGACGGAACGGCTGCTATCGTGAAGAATCTGCAAAAGGAGTTCCCCGAGAGGTTGCACATCCTCGAGCGCAGTGGCAAGTTGGGGTTGGGTACTGCATACATTACGGGCTTTAAGTGGGCTATAGAGCATAAGTATGACTACATCTTTGAGATGGATGCCGACTTCTCGCACAACCCCGACGACCTTATACGCCTTCGCGAGGCGTGCCATAAGAATGGTGCCGATGTAGCCATAGGCTCGCGATACGTTTCGGGTGTTAATGTTGTGAATTGGCCTATGGGTAGGGTCATTATGTCGTACTATGCATCGAAATATGTGCGCATCGTGACAGGACTGAAGATACACGATACCACAGCAGGATTTGTATGCTACCGTCGTGAGGTGCTTGAAACAATTGAACTCGACAAGATACAATTTAAAGGCTATGCCTTCCAGATTGAAATGAAGTTTACAGCCAAGATGTGTGGCTTCAAGATACAGGAAGTACCCATTATATTTATCAATCGCGTGTTGGGCGAGAGCAAGATGAGTGGCGGCATCTTCAGCGAGGCTGTCTTTGGTGTTATCAAACTCAAGTTGGGCAGCCTGTTCCGTAAATATCCACAGAAAAAGCATTGATAAGATATGCGTACTATCATTCATAACGGTACTATTATCAACGAGGGGCAGGAGTTTGTAGGCTCAATCGTTATTGATAACAATGTAATAACCCAAATAATAGAAGGTGATGTAGCCCCCGAGGTGCTTGCTACAGCAGGTCGTACCATCGACGCAGCCGGTCGTTGGGTAATACCCGGAGTTATCGACGACCAAGTACACTTTCGCGAGCCGGGACTCACACACAAGGCAGATATTGCTACCGAGAGTCGTGCTGCCGTAGCAGGTGGTGTGACTTCGTATATGGATATGCCCAACACCAAGCCGGCTACAGTATCTGCCGAGGCATTGGCTTGGAAACAACAACGCGCACACGAAACATCACTTGCCAATTACTCGTTCTATATAGGTGCCACCAACGATAATGCCCACTTGATAACAACCCTCGACTATACACACGTTTGTGGTATCAAGTTGTTTATGGGCTCCTCTACAGGCAATATGCTTGTCGATAATCGCGCTACGCTCGAAAAGATTTTTGCCGAAGCACCTGTATTGGTGGCTGCACACTGCGAGCAAGAGGAGGTCATACAAGCCAATAAGGCTCGCTATACAGCGATATTTGGCAACGACCTGCCCATCTACTTTCACCCTATGATACGCAGTACCGAGGCTTGCTATCGCTCGTCGGCTACGGCTGTTGAGTTGGCATCGCATTACAACGCACGCCTGCACTTGTTGCACCTCTCTACAGCGCGCGAGTTGACACTGCTCGACGATGCCCCTCTCGGCGAAAAACGCATCACCGGCGAGGTGTGCGTACACCACTTGTGGTTCGATGACAACGATTATGCCACCTATGGCAATCGCATCAAGTGGAATCCTGCCATAAAAACGTGTGCCGACCGTCGCGCCTTGCTGGAGGCTACAGCCGGCAACAAACTCGATATAGTTGCTACCGACCACGCCCCTCACTTGCTTGCCGAGAAACAAGGCTCGTGCCTACAGGCTGCATCGGGTGGCCCGTTGGTGCAATTCTCATTACAAACGATGCTTGAATTGTCGGCTCGAGGTCACTTCCCTCGCACCCAAGTTGTTGAGAAGATGTGCCACGCTCCGGCTCGTTTGTTTGCAATAGACAAACGAGGTTTCTTGCGTGAAGGCTATTTTGCCGATATTACTATAGTTGACCCCAATACACCTTATAGAGTTACTGCCGATAAGATATTGTCGCGTTGTCAATGGTCGCCATTTGAGGGGCACACCTACCCTCATAGCATCACTCATACTATTGTCAATGGTGTTGTAGCCTATGAAAATGGTGCAATCAATGACAATTGCAGGGGCGAGTTGCTCTCTTTTGTACGCTGATAGGGGCATAAATGTGCCATACAACTACGGCAAAAATCGTAACATTATAACCCGAAACGGGAATTGCAAACATTTGTTAAAAAGCAAATATGGTGCTATGATTAAAGTTATATAATGTATATTTGTAAAAATTGATATTATTAACACACTTAACACTATTAATTTATGAAAAAACTATTTACACTTGTGCTTGTTTCAGTAATAAGCCTTATCTCTGTAAATGCCAATGCAAGTGAAGCCTTTGCTAAAGGCGATATCGTCGCTTCGGTGCAAGTTGGTATCGGCTCGGGTTTCGCTCAAAGATTGGTAGGTGAATATTGCGTTGTTGATGGATGGTTGGATGACAAAGCATCTTTGGGTGTTGGTGCATCAATCAACAGCAACATATATTTTGATTATTATTATATTACAACTCGTACTGTCAGCAACTACGGTATCTCTCTTACCGCAAACTGTTCGTTCCACTATCAATTTGTAGATAAACTCGATACATACGTTACTGCCGGTGTTGGTGCCGGTTATGTGCCCGGTATCGTTGATTATATAGGTCTTGTAGGCGCAAGATACTATTTCACTGACAACTTTGCAGTAAATGGTGAAGTAGGTTATACCAACCTTAGTTACCTCAACGTAGGTGTAGTTGGAGATTCTGATAGCATACTATAACCCATCATAAACACAAAGGCAGCGATACATTGTGTGTCGCTGCCTTCGTGTTATATAGGGCTTTGCAATATTACTTCATTTGCTGTGCTATCTTGGCTGCTATTTCGGCCATTTCATCGGCCGGCAGTGACAACTTTTCGCGGAAGAAGTTCATATCGCCTTCGGTTGTGATAGGTACAAGGTGTATATGTGCGTGAGGCACTTCAAGTCCCATAACGGCTACTCCTACACGTTTGCACGCAACTGCTCCCTCAAGGGCGCGAGCCACACGACGCGCAAAGGCCATAAGTCCACTGTATGTTTCATCATCAAGGTCAAAGATGTAGTCAACCTCTTGTTTGGGGATTACCAAGGTGTGACCTTTGGCCACAGGACTGATATCGAGGAATGCAAAGTAACGGTCATCCTCGGCTACTTTATAGCAAGGTATCTCGCCTGCTACAATACGACTGAAAATTGATGCCATAGTTTTATATATTTTTTAGTTGTTTTCCACTGTGATACGATTATCATTTATCGCGCGCATTGTCTTTCCTTGCTGCGACATATTGGTTATGTAGCCCTCAAAGAGTTCATATACAAACCCCGGATAGTCGGTACGCGACAGGGCTTTGTTGAAGGCTACCATACCATCGCCACCTTCGGCTACAAAGTTGAGTGTGGCTATGTTGTATGTGCTATTATCATCGACAGCCTTGCCACCGATGGTTAGTTGCTTTACCTTGCCCTCTTGGATGGCGAGTCGCACCTCACTGCTCACGCCTTCACCTCCGTTATTGGCTATTTGTTCAAAGAGTTGCTTCACGTCGCTACCCTTTAATTGTACTATCGACATATAGTTGGTAAATGGGAAGGCTTTCCATACGCTGCCACGCGTTACATCGCCGGGCATAATATCTACTCGCACACCACCTGTGTTGATAACGGCAAAGTCTATCTTCTTACCACTGCGTTGACGCGCAATATCGACAAAGGCATCGCAAGCCCAATTGGTGAGCGGGCTGGTAGGACGTGCCACATACAACGTGTCATCGGCACTGCCCAAAACTACACTCATTGCGCTATCGACCTTGGCTTTATACGGAGCCAACCGAGCCGAGAAGTTGGCATCGATGCGCTCATCATAGCGAGCATCGACAGGCATAAGTCTGTATTCGACACTCATCGCAACTCGCTTATCGGCAGGTATGGTAATGTCGGCAAATCCCAGATAGGCTCCACTCTTGCCCGTTTGTCCTATGGCAATGCTACGACCGTCGAGGTTGGTGTGATAAGCAGCCTCTTGCAGTGTGGTATGTGAGTGACCTCCCACAACAAAGTCGATATACCGTGTATTCTGTACCAAAACCGAGTCTATTACATCGGTATTATCCTCCGAGTCGGCAGTATATCCCAAGTGTGACAATGCCACCACAATATCAGCCCCCTCGTTGCGCAGTAATAGGGCTACACTATCGGCTGCTGCGATAGGATTATTATATACCACATCCTTGGCGTGAGCAGGAAACAACAACCCTTGAGGATTGACATTCAGACCTACAAATCCCACTTTTACATCGCCGGCCGACAGTATGCACGACGGAACAACCTCCTCACGCAGAGCCTTGTTGTTATAGTCGTAGTTGGTCGATACCGTTACGCCATCGAAGGCTGCAAGCATAGCCGTCAACGCCTCACCTCCGTTATCAAACTCGTGGTTACCCAATGTGCGCACATCGTACCCCAATTCGTTCATCACCATTGTTTCCACCTCACCGGCATAGAAGTTGAAATAGGGTGTACCTTGCACCACGTCGCCGGCATCTACCAACAAAGCGTGAGGATACACGCTACGCAAACTGTCAATAAGCACCTTGCGACGCTCCACACCACCCATATCGGCATTCCTTTTGGCATTAGCCTCAAGAGGCTCTATCTGACTGTGAGTATCGTTGGTAAAGAGAATAACAACGTGTCTATCCCCTTGACTGCAAGAAGATAGCATTATAATGGCTACCAACAAACCACAAATGTACGATAACAATCGGCTCATAATATTCTCAATATTAATTTGAATACAAATATAGTGAAAGGCGAGTGAAAAGAAAAACAAGTTTACTTGTTTTTTCTTACCCGAGCCGAATCCTATATTATGAAAATATATTTTTTATCCGGTGCTATGCCCTAATTATTCAAATAATATTATCTTTGTCCACAGAAAAATATTCATAAAGCGATGAAAACGTATATACACTTCGACAAAATGCACTTCTACGCCTACCACGGTGTAGATCCTCAAGAACAGGTTGTGGGTAATAATTACTCGATAGAACTAACCTTGTATGTGCCATTCGAGGCAGCAATGCGTAGCGACTCGCTGTCAAATACCATCAATTATGCAATGGTGTATAAGGAGATAGACATAATTATGGCTACTCCCTCACGCCTTCTTGAGAATGTTGCCGGGCGCATTATCACAACCCTACAAGCACGTTTCCCAAAAATAAAAGGTGGGCGAATAGCCATCTATAAAGAAACTCCCCCCATCACCGGCAAGATAGACCGTGTGGGGGTAGTTGTCGAATGGTAATTACTTCACTGCTATTTTTTCTACGCGACGATTGTGACGGCCTCCTTCAAAGGGTGTTGCAAGGAAAGCATCTACAATCTTTTCTGCCATTTCCATAGGGATAAAACGTCCCGGCATTACCAACACATTGGCGTCGTTGTGTGCGCGAGCCAACGAAGCAAGTTCATCGGTCCAGCAAAGAGCCGATCGAATGCCTTGGTGCTTGTTTAATGTCATATTTATACCATTTCCACTACCACATATAGCAATACCGGGGTAACATTCGCCTCGTTCTACTGCCAATGCCAAGGGGTGTGCAAAGTCGGGATAATCTACACTCTCTGTCGAATTTGTGCCAAAATCAATGCACTCATAACCACGCGATACGAGCATCGATTTTACAAACTCTTTCATCTCATAACCTGCGTGGTCGCAGGCAAGACCAATTGTTTTTTTGTCTGACATAGTACCAAATTTTAGTTATATGTAGCAAAGGTAATCAAAGCAATACACAATACCAAATTATAAAACTCTATTTATTTCACAACAACAATTAGCAGTGGTATAAAGTGGAAGATTGAGGGTTGAGAGATTATAGCGTAGTGACGTATCTGTAGTACTTTAGTTAACGTCGGAGATATTGCACTGTTGTGCGTGGCAGTGCTACGTCTTCGACGTAGTATTATTTATTCCATCTTATCACCTTATTACACTCGTTGGGGGGAGCGCTATTGCAAATGTAGCACAAGTGGACAAACAAAGGAGGCTATGCCCATTGGGCATAGCCTCCAATCTCGTTAATACTAATCAGTATATTTTATTAGAAACTTACTTTGTAAACGAGTTGTTGGTCAACTGTATTTACCAATACGATGGCGATACCTGTAGCATTGGTAAGAATAGTGATGTTGTCGCGAGCATTCACTACATAGTTGCCCAATACGCGACCTTGAACGTCGAGCAATGTTACACTCTCAACATATACGTCGCTGTTGTAGATAGTAACTGCACCGTTGGCAGCAACAACTTTCAAGCGATCGGCTGTGGCAGCACTGATGGCCGACTTGGCATTGGCAATAAATTCTTCTTGCGAAGCGTAGTTACTTACACGATCCATATCGCAATGAGCGCGTACACGCCATACATAAGATGCACCGGCTGCAAGGTTGTAGAGTGTATATTCGTTGGTTTCGAGACCCTCAACTTCAGTCCAAGATGTGCTTGAGCCTTCACGATAACGGAGATCCCAAGAGAGGTGTTCCTCGTTGATTGTCCAAGAGAGTTTATCGCCATAGTCCTCGGTAGTTGCGTGAGCAAGACCTTCGGGAACGGGACATACAGGAAGATCGGCAGTTGTGAATGTTACAACTTCGCACCAATCGGTAGTATCGCCTTCGGCAACAATACCACGCACTTTCACTTGATACTCGGTGAGGTGTGTGAGGTCGGTAAGAGTCACAGCCTTTTCGTTTACAATCTTGGCAGTAAATTCTTCGCCTACCATGGCATAAGCAAACTCGTAAGACTCTTGCTCACCACGCCAAGATACATTGGCACTGTTCCAAGTAATATCGCTAACAGTTACATCGGGAACAACGGGGATGGGACGACCGTCGATATTCCAACCTTCGAGAGGACAACGTATTGCCGAGCCATTGAAACACTCCCAATGGATGCGAATACGAACTTCATCGTTGAGGTAATCCGACAAGTCAACCTTCACGGGAATAAACTGAGTAACCGAGTCAACCTTCACGTTGTTTTCGGCTGTGATTGCATAAACCTCCTCAAATTCGCCACCGTTACGGCTTATTTGAACGGCAAACTTATCGTTTGCTTCCCAAGCATCGTAGGGTTTATTACCACCGAAACGAGCCCATATATACATACAATATTGTACAGTAAAGAGAGCATCGCGCTTGTCAACCAAGATAGCAGGAGTTGTCAAGTCGGCAATAAAGCCTTCGCTTGCATTGGGAGATGTATTTAAGTCAAATCGTTTGTCTTCAGTACCTGTTTGGTCTCTTTTATTCATTACGCTCCAAGAAGTATTACCTGTACTTGTACTTTCCCAACCTGCAGGAACGACACCCAAATCGACATTTGTTAAGTCAAGAGCCCAAGGCAAGTTGGCTACAGTAGCACTTAAACATTGAACATATTCTGTTGAGTAATCATAATTGTCATTGTAACTCAATGCACGGAGATAGTATGCAGTACCGGGCTCAAGACCTTCAACCACAATGTTTTGGGCTGAAGCACCCATATATACTACACGACCCATATCTTGGAGCACATCACCCACTTTAGTGTTGGCATCGGGAGTACCAAATTCAACCACGCTTTCATAAGGAGGATTGGGGCGAACAGAGTCGGTCAAGATAACGATGACATTGTCGGTACCGTTGGCTTTAACGTCAAATGTCAAGGTGTTGAGAGTTGTTCCTGTAATAGCAACCGAATCGGGAGCGGCGGGTTTTGTTGTGAAACTTGCAAATACAGCATTTGTTTTACCATAAACAGGACCGTGAGCACATACCGAGTTGGCAGGATAAACGTGCAAATAGTAATCGGTAGCAGGCTCGAGAGTCAATTGCCAAGTCTCAGGCGCATATACGGTGTCGGTTGTATAAGCAAGAACTTGAGCACCACCCAACGATGCACCTTCTTCATAGAACTTGCCATCGGCGGGTTCTTCGGTCAACATATAATCTTTTGAGAGCAAAAGAAGCACGTGGTCGGCATCGGCAAGGGGTTTCCATTGCAACGATACCAAGTTGGTAGTTGCTACCAAGTCGGTAATTTCAAAAGGACTTGTAGGAGCCTCACAAGCAGCGGGAGGTGTAAATGTGTAAGTAATACCCGATGTAATCATAGCGGCTTCAAGCCATACCGAGTTGTCGCCGGGAGTGGCAACGTAGTTAATCATACCCTCTGTTTCGCCATCGGTAAGGGTGAGCAAGTCATCATAACTACCACGCAAACCTATACGAGTCGATTTACCAGAGTCACTTATTGTGTCTAAACATGCACCAAAGACAAATTGTACTGTGTTGCCGGCTTCGTTAAGGCGTATTTGCATATTCATCTTAACGTCACCACCGTCATCCCAACCAAACTTGGGACCCCAATCTTTAAATTGAACAACGAGTGTACGGCTGGGTGCTTCACCTACAACTTTGTAACTGAATTCGGTAGTTTCCCAACGCCACATATCCCATACATTGGGTATAACACCAATAACATTATCGGCACCCAAGTCGCTGCCCATAATGTACGAACCATTAGTGGGGTCATTGCAGATTGAGTCGCGACCCAATGCTATATAACCGTTTGAACCAATTACAAATTGATTGCAAAGGATATCATTAAACTCAAAGTCGAAACCAATAGAGAAACCGGCTTTGGTTGTCAATTCGGTCTTAACACCGTCAGGATACCATACCTTTTCTGCCATATCAGTAACTTCGATACCGGTTGTATCCATTGCTGTACCATCGGTTATCTCGGTATAAGTACCTTGCGTTGCTTGCATAGTGTAAGCCGAGATTACTTGTGCTTGTGCAGTTACTACAGCACACAACACTGTCAAAAGTAAAAATAGCTTTTTCATAAGCGATTTTTTTTAGGGTTATTACTCCGTTTATTATTGTTTATTGTTATATTTCAATCAACAGTGATAAATTGCTACAAATTTAGCATTATATCTATAAATATTCGATAAAACAATGCAAAAATATTAATATTTTATAGATAAATATAAACACAACATCCTATTTGTAGCAATTTATCGAGGTAATATTACTATTTCACTAAAAGTTTCACAGTTTGTACACCTTGTGCCGATGTAAAGGTAGCCACATATATACCGGCAGGTACATTGGCATTCCACTCGATATAACGCTTACCGGCTGCCAACTCACCATCGAAAGGAGTAGCCACGAGCGCACCGTTTACATTGTATATAGCAAGTGTAGCAGCACCTGTTTGGGGCATATCTACTGCAAACATAGCCTCGCCGTCAACAAGAGTGGCAAGTGCCACAAAGTTGTTTGCCTCGGCTTTTACACCTTCAACGGCATTATCACCATTGGGATTACCCAATGTAAAGTCGTTGTTGATGCGTTGCATCATCAAACGGTCCACTTTTACTTCATCTTCAACACGACCTCCATCAGTCCACTTGGCTACCCAGAACTTGCCATCGATCATAGGAGTTGTGGTCAAGCCTGCTTTCTCGCTGACACGAGTACCCTTTGTAAACTCGCTCTCACGACGTGCAGTAGTATCGTTTACATTGACAGTTGTTACAAACGCCTCAACATCACCAAATGATCCGGCATAATTGCGCATATAGAAGAAGGCAATTTCATCATCGATACCATTTTGTACCGAGAAGTATCCATAGTTGGTAAGTTCCATTGGTTTCAATTCCAAACCTTCCTCACCCCACAACAATTCGCCATCTTTCGACACGCGTTGTGCTACTACGCGATTCCACGATTGACCCGAATTACACTCATACCACATAGCATAGAAACTGTCCGATTTGGGGTCGTAGTTACATCTTACCGACAGAGCACGCCAGCCCGAATAGCCCAACTTTTGACCATCTTCACCTGCCATAAAGCCTATCTCACCATTGGGTTTTACATAAGTAAGATAAGCCGACTCGATGTTGGTGAGGAAACGGTCGTCGTTCCACGACATAATAAGACCACCGTCACCCGAAGGTTTCACATCTATCAATGTCCAAATAGGAATTGAGCCCCATCCACTGCGATAGATGCGAGTATCTTCACTCCATACCGATGTACCGTCGAAGTCTATCTTACGGGCATAAATATCTTGGTTACTACCTTGCGCCCACAAGAGAATAACTTGATTCTTACCGGCATCAACAATATAGGGATACATGTATGCAATCTTACCGGCAGGGTCGTGCAAGCAAGTCTCTTCGGGATTCCACAAAATCTCACCATCGGCACTCACACGTTGCATCTTGATGCTCATCATATTGGTATTTTCTTTATGGTTGTGCATCCACGCAAAGATGTAACTGCCATCGGCAATTTGAGTTATACGCATAGCGGCAACAAGGTCGTATGTATTTTCACCGTCGAGCGAAACACCCTCTTTGCCCCACAAGAGTTCTCCCTTTTGAGATACCTTATATGCAGTATAACTCTCATATCCATACTCTCCGGCTTCGGGATCATTGCGACAATCGGTAACAGTTATAATGGCATTACCATCGCTATCGACATAGAGGAAATCGCCTACCGACACCCAAGTACGAGCCTTGTACTCCGAAACTGTAAGAGGCTCTTCAAAGAGAAGATTACCGGTAGAATCGATGAGTTGCAAACTAATAGTTACACCCAAGTTGGTAAGAGGACGTGCTGCAGCCAACCAAATATTGCCATTGGGAGCAACGAGCATTTGGGTGTTGTAATAACTCTCATCCTCGGGCCACACAACAAGGTTGGTAGCAGGGTCACTATTCCATTGACCCAAAGATGCAGTGTAACTCAATACACTTGCAACCAAAATTAGTAACATTCTTTTCATACGCTTACTTATTTATAGGTTAAACTTATTTTACCAATACTTTTACGGTGCTAACACCTTGTGTTGTGGTAAGTGTAGCCACATATACACCTGCCGGCACATCGGCACGCCACTCGACATATTGCTTGCCGGCTTGCAACACGCCATCGAAGGGTGTGGCAACCACAGCACCATTGACATCATATATTGTCAGCACAGCCTCTGCCACAGCCGACATCTCTACGGCAAATATTGCCTCATTATTTACTATAGCCGATGTGGCATAGAAACGCATATCAGACTGACACACCTCCTCGACACCTGCATCGGTGGGATTACCTACAGTACCGTCGTAATTGACACGTTGCAAATATAGACGCTTGTAATCGGGGTCTGATGTGATACCACGATCATCCCAGCCGAAAGCACCCGAATTGCAGTGTTGCATAGTGGTAACCTTCAAGTCGGTCTTATGCGTAGGCGACAAGGTATCGGTAAGGACTTTACTCTCGCTCCACACCAACGCGCCTTTCTTGGTATCGATGCGTTGCATACGCACATCGATATTGCCATATTCAAGGGTGTTGCTCTTCATATAGAAAGCAAGCATCTCGCCTTCGTGACCATACTCCAGTTGTATATTGGAATACTCACGTTCATCGAAGGTTTCTACTTCAAGACCCTCTTCGCCCCACAGCAACTCGCCCTCTTTCGATACACTTTGAGCCACGATGCGATAGCCTCCTTGTCCGTGGGTGGCCTCGCGCCACAAGGCAATGAAAGTGTCGCTTGCAGGATCATATTTACAACTTGTCGATAATGCTCGGTAGCCACTGTAACTCAACTTTTGACCCTCCTCGCCGGCTGCAAAGCCCAATTCGCCATTGGATTTGACATACGTCATATATATCGACTCGGTATCTTCAAAATAACGGTCGTCGTACCAAGTAATAATCACACCACCATCGCCCGAAGGCTCAACATCGAGGACTGTCCATAATGGGACTAATAGGAAACCTCCACGATAGATGCGAGTATCCTCACTCCATACGGCAGTGCCGTCGAAGTCGAGTTTGCGTGCATAGAGGTCGTAGTTCGAGCCTTTGGTATATACCAATATACATTGGTTATTACCGGCATCGACAACGTAAGGCCAGAAGTACATTATCTTGCCTTCTGGGTCGGCTATGCGTGTATCGTTGACATCCCACAGCAACTTGCCATCGGCACTGACACGCTGCAAGTCTATGGTAAAGATGGTTTCAGTCTCATCGCTGTGCAACCAAGTAAACACATAACTGCCGTCACTCATCTGTGTAATACCCAAGAAACCATTGATGTAGGTATTGGCACCCTTGTTTAGGGCTACGCCCTCTTTACCCCATAGGAACTCACCCTTTTGCGATATTTTGTAAACCGAGAAAGTTGTCAGGTCCGACCCATCGGTATTGTATCGCAAGTCGGGGATAACGACAAGCGCATTGCCGTCGCGATCGACATACAAACTTTGATTGATAGGCAGGCTCATAGGTTGGGGATAATCGGAAATAAGCATCAAGTCGCTGTCGCCCAATGTTGCCACACCGGTCGAATCGTACAACTGAATGTAATGTGTATTATACGAACTGCTCAAATAAAACCAAGTGTTACCCTCGGCCGTTTGTGCCAACTCATACTCATAGAAATACTCGTTGTCGGAGTTTATCCAACGTGCCTCTGTTGCACAATTGCCCCATTGCGCTTGAGCAACAAGATAACTGAGTATCAACAATATGGTAAAAAACAGTTTCTTCATTATTCTATTTTTTAGTTATTAGCGTACCAAAATCTTAACCACCTCACAGTTGGCTTCGGACGAAACTTCCACAACATATACGCCGGCTGCGTGTACAGGTACACTCACCTCGCCGGTGGCTGTTGTTGT
Organism: Bacteroidaceae bacterium; assembly: GCA_017532725.1. Classification (GTDB taxonomy): domain Bacteria; phylum Bacteroidota; class Bacteroidia; order Bacteroidales; family Barnesiellaceae_A; genus Barnesiella_A. Next base: position 19,095 of record JAFXIZ010000035.1, on the reverse strand, counting down.
GAAAATGCGTTGTCCGGCAGTGTTGTAGAGCGACACGGTGAAACCTGCTTCTTGACAAGATGTCACCACCACTGCTTTAAGGGCTTGGTTATACTTCACATCAAATGCATTGTCAACCTCTACAGTGTTTACAGCCGAGGCTTCGGTAGTGGCAAATGCTGTACGGCAACCGTGCGCTTTAATTTCGAGTTGTTGCGCTACGAGTTTGCCATCGGCATTGTATATTTTGTAACTGCCACGAGGACTCAAGACTCCATTGCCCCAAGCATCGGTAACCTCAAGGGTATATACCTTATCGGCAGCAAGTTCCACTGTTTCGGTTACTTCATTGACTGTTCCTGCCTCAAACGGGCCAAATTCGTGTACAACCTTGCCATTTACATCTTTGATAAGATATCGGTTTTCATCGGCATAGTTATCGGTCTTGATGACAAATTTATTGGTCGATGTTGTTGCAACAGGGTCTTGGAAAGTACCACTAAAACTATTACCGGAGTACGACACTTCGTTTACGCCTACAAGTTTCACCACATAATCATTCGACGACTTGAGCAAATCACTTTGTTTGAACGGTATCATTATATGGGCAGTGGTACGGGGTTTTACCTCGCCCTCCCACTCGGTTGTGAACTTTTCGCCATTGAGTGTAATGATAAATTGTGCCGAATATATAACCTCGGTAGAGTTGTTCTTGAGATAAGCCTCATAATAATTGTAGCCATAGGTACCACCATCTACTGCCAATCGGTAAGGCTCAAGCACTACGTTCAAGGGCAATACCAAACCGGGATAAGAAGGACGGCAAGAGGTAACGTTAAGAATATTGGTTTCGTTCTCGGCAACAAACGCTACGACCTCGAAGTAAGCAGGATCGGTTTTCACTCCATTGATATCTTCAGGCACAACATATACATATTGCCTCTTGAAGAAGTCGCCCTCCTTGCAAGCAGCGATGGTGTCGCCCCAAATGGGTGTGAGATTGACACGCGCCATATGCTCGTGTACATAACTATCACCCATATCGCCACCATTTTGAGGGCCTACAATGTTGCTCTGCGTAACAATTACATTCAACATATTCTCCTTGGCATCGACATTGGCTGTATAATAGCCCTCAACATCGACAGTAAGCGTACGGGTTGCACTGTCATATACACTGCTTGCCCACACATTTACAGGGGCTGTTTGGTCGGTAATAGTATGAGAATATGATGCCCACGAGCCTCTACCATACATATATCCATTTTCATCAAAAGCATAACGGTTTATCATACCGTTGGGGTATCCGTCGGGGACAAAACGTGTATCGAGGGTATCGCCCAACGCTGTGCGATAATCGGGGTCTTTTTCATTGTAAGGTGTGGCATAGTGCCCTGCGTGATAGGCTATTGATATCACATTGTCGGGTTGTGCCTTTTGCAACTCCTTGATAATAACGTGTGCGTCGGGGCAATTGCCACAATAAATTCCTGTAAACTCCTCGATAAGAACTTTCTTATTCTCGGCTACGGTAGATACATTGCGACTTGCTGTGGTAAAGAACACACGACATCCGTGATATTCAATCTCTTTCACCTCGCATACAACATTATCATACGCATCCAATAACGCAACACTACCCTCGGCAATGCCACTTGACCACGAGTCGGTTACCTCAAGATAGTAACGAGTATCGGGGTTAAGCGCAGCAACCTCTTGCACAAACAACACTTGGCCTGCGGGATAGGGGCCAAACTCATAAACAACGTTGCCCTCGACATCTTTGACAAGGTAACGATTCTCGTCGGCATAAGCATCGGTTTTTATCTCAACCTTAATTGTAGGCGTTACAACATAGGGTGCATCGAATGTTCCATTCAATTTATTACCCTTATACTCTGTGTCATTGAGGCCTGTAAGTTTTATGACATATTTATTTTTGGTTTCTTTTAGTTGATTGTTAAGTTCAAAGGGCAGTTGTATATAAGTAGTCGAGCGAGCCTTCGCCACGCCGTTCCACACCACTTCACTATCCACACCGTTGAATGTAATGGTAAACTTGGCCTGTGTAATATCCTCGGTTGACTTGTTATTCAGTGCCAACTCAAAGTAATCGCAACCATAAGTATCAGAGATAGGAATGAGTGCAGTGGCGATTTCGGCCTCCAAGGGCAATTCCAAACCCGGGTATTCGGGACGGCAACCTGTAACATTAAGTATATTCTCCTCATTTTCACTTACAAAAGCCACTACCTCAAATTCCGAAGGATTAAGCGTCACTTCATTTATTGCCTCGGGTACAGTATAAGTGTATTTACGCGAGAAATACTCTCCTTTTTTACAGTTGGTAATAGTATCGCCCCAAGTACCTGTCAAGAGGGCGCGCAACATATGTTGGTGTATATACTCATCGCCCACACCACCACCTCGCTGGGGGCCCATAATATTATTCTCGGTAAGGGCTACATTCAACAGATTGAAGTCACTCTCGACATCGGCAGTATAGTAACCCTCGACATCGACTACCAACTCGCGCGTATCGGCATTGTAACTGCTCGATATCCACAAATTAACAGGGGCTGTTTTCTCCGACTCCATACGAGCATAATTAGCCCACAAATTGCGATTACAAGTAATATAATTGGTAAACCGTTGGCGATTAACCATACCGGAGGGATAACCCGAGATGCCAAAGTAGTCGTTTATTTGTCCACCCTCTTGAATACGAAAGTCAGGCTCATCAGGGCCGGGCATAGCATAACTGCCGGCGTGAAAGGCTATGGCGTAAACTTTATCGGGCTGCGCCTTTAGCAACTCGGCAACGATTTTGTGTGCATAGGGACAGTAGCCACAATGAATACCTGTAAACTCTTCGACAAGCACTTTCTTGTTTTGTACTTCAGTTGTCACATTCCATTCAGCCTTAATAAAAGTGAATGCAAATAAAAAAGCCAATGTTAACAGTAGTTTTTTGTCCATATGCTTGAATTTTTAAATTTTCACTGACACAAATTTAATAATAAGAAGTTGATAAGATTACTATAACACCATTGTATTACTACTGCAATGGTAAAACAAGTAGTATTTTTTACTACTGCATTGACTTTTATTATACTGATATACAAATATATAATTTGCAGAATTATGAAAATAAAAAATAAAGAACAAACAATTATTGACTACAAAATTTCTCAAATTTAATATTAATTTTTATCTTTGTTCGCGTAAAATGTTTAAATCTGACAGATTTTATGAGAATCGAATATAATATTTTCACAGGGATATTCAGGCTCTTTTTTGTCCTATTTTTCCTAAATGCTACAATAACAACCTCTGCAATTGACACTTTGCAAGAAAAAATACTAAAAAAGTCACAAGTGTTAATAAACACCGAGGACAGCACATCACAAAAAATATGCGCTGCCATAGACTCTATAAACCACACAGAGTTCTTATCGGATAGTTCTTTTGTCACATTTATTATTAAAAATATAGGAGGATACTTCAGACGACAAGGGCAACAATCGAATGCCATAGATGTATTTTCCGAAGCAGTATCTTACCTCGAACAAAAAGAGAGTAACCCTCAAATATTGCTGAAGTTATACCTGCCATTGGGAGCGGCATTTGAGGAAGTGGGATTATGGAGCAGTGCAATGGAATATTACCACAAGGCGTTATTGATAGCACAAGACAACAATATGCAGGGCGACATAGCACGCATATATAATAATATAGGTGCAGCATACTACCCTACCGACATCGAGAAATCGAAAGAATACATCAACAAATCGCTGAAAATCAATAGTAAAATAGGCGACAAACAAGAGTTGTTTATCAACTACAACAACTTGGCTGCCATTAATGTAAAACTAAATGCATTTGATGAAGCCCTCGACTACGCGTTGCAGGCATTGCAAATGGTTGACAAAGAGGAGCATTCGGATATGTATCACAGTATGCAGTGCAACATTGGGTCGTTGTATCTTCAGAAGGGCGAGATATATCTTGCCATATCTTATATCAACAATGCCAAGGATTTCTTTGAAAAGAGCCACAACTACTCCGAACTTGTTACCATATACACCTTGCTTATTGAGGCATATGAAAAATCGGGCATCGATAGTGAGGCAGCAAAATGCGTTAGCACCATAGAGAATGACCTCTTGCACAAAATTTCAAACAGCGAAGTTGAGTCGAAGGCCCACATTACACTATCCGACTTTTATAAGAGAAGCAACAATTATGTAAAGGCATACGACCACCTCAAGGAGGCAACTGCGCTAAAAGACTCACTCGTAAAGGCTAACGATAAGCGCAAGGTGAATAATCTGGAACGGATTTACGACAACGAACAAAAGTTGCGCGAGAATGCCAAAGCCATAAACAATATGCAGATAAGCAAACTGAAAACCGACAGAACGGTTACAGTCATTATCATAGCACTTATAGCACTCATAATCATTATAATATTCCTCATCACCCTGTCGCAATTACAACAAAAACGACATAAAGCCAACACGCAACTTGTCGAACAACAGATAGCCTTGCAGGAGAAGGAGAATGAACTGCAACAAATAAAGGAGCAGGAACTCAACCGAGTTATCGACCAAAAGAACAGGGAGTTGTCGAGTTACGCACTCACATTTACCAAGGATAACGAATTTCTTGAGCAACTGAGCGAGGAACTTAAGCAACTGCTCTTGGTCAAAGACCCTCGCGACAAGGAGTACAAAGAACGAATACGAAACATCCTATCGCAAGTAAAACAACGCTGCAACACCGATAACTGGCAGGAATTCAAATACTACTTTGAACAAGTACACCCTTCGTTTTACGACCGACTTGAGGAGATAAGTCCGGGCATCACCCAACGACAAAAACGCCTGTGTGCTATGCTATATATCGGACTATCGACCAAGGAGATATCCTCTATCACGTTTCGCGAAATACGCAGTATAGAGTCGGCACGAAACCGATTACGCAAGAAATTGGAAGTCCCCAATGAAGAATCGATACAAGAGTTTCTGTCACGCAAACTTGCCAAATAGAACAGACAAATCAACAACAATCAAATCATAAAAACAGACCAATGAAAAAAATGAGCAGATGGCTGATGCCTGCACTTATCCTACTGATGATAAGTTGCAATTCGATGCCCGAGGCAGCACAATCGCCTCGCGAGAGAGAATGTTTCGACTACGATTGGAGATTTAACCTTGGTGATGTACAAAATGCCGAACAACCCACCTTCGATGACTCATCGTGGCGCGTTCTCAATCTGCCTCACGATTGGGCGATAGAGGGCGATTTCTCAAAAGATAATCCTTCGGGCTATGCCGGTGGAGCATTGCCGGGTGGTATAGGCTGGTATCGCAAAACATTTGTGGTGGATAGCACCGACCTCGCCAACGGCTCAAGGATATATCTCGACTTTGACGGCGTGTATATGCTGTCGAATGTATTTGTCAACGGCGTATCGACAGGTGTGCGACCCTATGGATACATTTCATTCCGTCGCGACATAACACCTCTGCTACACATCGGCGAGAATGTTGTGGCTGTGCGCGTTGACAACTCGGAGCAACCCAACTCGCGTTGGTACAGCGGATGTGGTATATATCGCCACGTTTGGATGGTAAAGACACAATCGATACACATCGACAATTGGGGTACATACGTCACCACACCCACTGTTGATGACCAAAAGGCAACAGTAAACGTAGCCACCCGAGTGCGCAACACCACTCCGGACAGCGCATTGATAACTGTTTCGCAATACATTCTCGATGCCACAGGCAAGACCGTAGCCTTTGCTCAAGATGATATGCTTCTTGCCCCCGACACCACCACCGAGGAGTCTATCGAGTTACAACTCATCGCACCCAAACGCTGGTCGATAGAGAGCCCCTACCTCTATACCGTACGCACACAGATAGAGTATAACGGTGCAGTAACCGACAGTTATGATACACCGTTAGGTGTACGCACATTCCGTTTCGATGCACAGCAAGGCTTTTTCCTCAACGACCAACCGGTAAAGATTAAGGGCGTGTGTATGCACCACGACTTGGGCTGCTTGGGGGCTGCTGTCAACACAAGAGCCATTGAGCGACAATTGGAAATACTCAAGGAAATGGGTTGCAACGCCTACCGTTGCTCTCACAATCCTCCTGCTCCCGAGGTGCTCGACCTCTGCGACCGCATGGGCTTCATTGTTATGGATGAGGCACTTGATATGTGGAGTCGCCCCAAGACCCGATATGACTACTCGCGCTACTTCAAAGAGTGGCACGAGCGCGACCTTACCGACCTTGTGATGCGCGACCGTAACCACCCCTCAATCATCATGTGGAGCATCGGTAACGAGGTACGCGAGCAATGGACACACGAGGCAAGCGACATTCTCTCACTCGAAGATGCAAATATGCCCCTCAACCTCATGAAAGATGCCACTGCCCTCGCCCAACAAGGTGATACACTCAGCACCAACTCGCTCATAACACGTCGTTTGTGCGAGATTGTGAAGAGATACGATCCCCGACCCATCACCACCGGTAACGACGAGCCCAATCCCAGCAACCACCTATTCCGAGCAGGCTCACTCGATATTATTGGATACAACTACCACATCGATTGGTTCGACTCAGTACCCGGATGGTTCCCCGAGCAACCTTTTATTGCCACTGAAAGCGCCTCGGCACTGATGACAAGAGGCTATTACGAACAGCCCTCCGATAGTTTTATGCCTCGCCCCGTTCGATGGGATATTCCCTACATCAACGATTCTTACTCTTGCTCCTCTTACGACCACGTACACGCACCTTGGGGCTCAACCCACGAGCGCAATTGGCGTATGGTAAGCGAGCGCGATTATGTAAGTGGCACATTTATATGGACAGGATTCGACTACATAGGCGAGCCTACCCCCTATACATTCCCGGCTCGCAGTTCATACTTCGGCATTGTCGATTTGGCTGGATTCCCCAAAGACATATATTATATGTATAAGAGCGAGTGGAGCGACGAAACCGTTCTACACTTATTCCCTCATTGGAATCACACCCCGGGCGAAACCATCGATATGTGGTGCTACTACAACAACGCCGATGAGGTGGAGTTGTGGATAAACGGCGTATCGCAAGGCACACGCAGCAAGGGCAAAGGCGAGTTCCACACTATGTGGCGCGTAACATATGAGCCGGGCGAGGTGCGCGTAGTTTCTCGCAAGGATGGCACAGAGGTTGCTTCACAAACCATTCACACAGCCGGCGAGCCTGCACAAATACGCCTCACCCCCGACCGCGCTACACTGCACGCCGATGGTCGCGACCTCAGTTTTGTAACAGTGGAAATTCTCGACAAAGACGGCAACTTATGCCCCAATGCCCACAATCTTGTCCACTTCGACATACAAGGCAATGCCTTCATAGCCGGTGTTGATAATGGCTCACCCTTCTCGATGGAACGTTTCAAGGCCAATCATCGCAAGGCATTCTACGGCAAGTGCTTGGTTGTGATACAAAACGACGGAACAAACGGCAGAGCAACCCTCACAGCAACAGCCGACGGATTGCCCCAAGCACAAATAACCATCAACGCCGAATAGTAACAAACCCATTCAAACGACAGGAGGCTGCAAATTTTGCAGCCTCCGTTGTTTATATCGTAACTCTATTGCCAAGCAGTAGTACACATTAATCTTCGCGCACATAACTCTCAAGCAGCACCACTTGAGGGTCGGGCGATATCTTTACACTGCCTATCTCGGCAGGTACAAGACACGTTTCGCCTTGTTTTATATCCACCCACGAGCCATTATCGGCTGTAATGCGAGCCTTGCCACGCATACACATATATATCATAAAAGAGTCATATACCGATACGGGGCGTTCCACCTCAACATTATAGTCCAGCAGAGCAGTTGTAAAATAGGGACAATCGACCAATTCGACAGCCTTATTCTTCTGATGCACACAATGCGACCGTAGGTTGTCGTACATCTTATAATCTATAGCATCTTTTGCCCACTCGGTGTGCAAGTCGCGAGGTTTGCCATTCTTGTCGATGCGATTATAATCGTATATCCGATAGGTAATATTGGATGTTTGTTGTATCTCGGCTATAAATACCCCTCTTCCTATGGCGTGAATACGACCCGAAGGCAGATAAAATACATCGCCGGGCTTTACAGAGTGGAACTGTAGCACCTCCATAATGGTATTATTGGCAACACGCTCGACATACTCCTCGGGGGTTATCTCCTTGGCAAAGCCCGAATAGATTCCTGCTCCGGGCTCGGCATCTATAACATACCACATCTCGGTTTTGCCAAAGGCATTATGCCTGATGCGAGCCAACTCATCGTTGGGGTGTACTTGTATCGAAAGGTTGTCGTGTGCGTCGATAAACTTAACCAACAGGGGAAAAGTCGTTCCGAAATAGCGTGCAACGTGGCGTCCAACCAATCGGTCGCCATAACAAGCAACGAGTTCGGCTATGTTTTTTCCGGCATCTTCACCATTGGCTACAATCGAGAGGTCGCCTTCAACAGCCGATATCTCCCAACTCTCACCCACCGATTCGAGGTCGAGGCTCTTTTCCTTGAACGAGCCTATCTTCGTACCACCCCAAATAGGTGTCTTGTATATGTCCTGAAATTTTAAAATATACATAGTTACACACGCACTCTATCACAACCACATAACTGTTGTGGTGACAAAGATAATAATTTACCTTTTAATCTCACAAAAAATATTTACAAATCGGCAATTCCGATAGGACAAACGACTGCCGGATGCGCCACATATACGGGTTGTGTTTCGCGTCGGAAGGCATCGATGGCCGTAACAGCAAATGATTTGTATCTATAAGGTGGTAGCGCAACCGTTGTATCATTAACCCAAGTGTATAAGAGTTGTGCTGCATCGGTCACATCGACACTATCGGTTACCGAGGCATATACAGCATAACGTACAGCCGTTTCAACGGGCTTCCACACAAGGGTATCGCCCGAATGCCCACTCTTCAGCACCAAATCCGATATCGATTCGGACATAAGGGCATTAACATTTATCATAGGAGGCAACAGTGCCGGATAGCGATAAAAATTTCCTGCCAAGAATAGCGACAAATCGGGGAAACGCAACAACTGCTTGGCACGGAAAAGAGCCTGCCCTGCCGCACCATAATGACGTGTAGCCTTCAACTGACACACTATATCATCCAAAGCCCAATTACCTTCGCTACGCTCCATACGGTATATTCCCAATCCTGCCACTACATATCCTGCATCGGCCGTACGCTCTACCCAATCATACAAATAGGGGTAAAAGTTGACATCCCTATAGTACATCATAGGGGCAACAAAGTCGTTACATCCATCATCGAGCCAACCTATCACATCCTGCGAAACACCACCGGTACAGCACCAATCGGACAAGGGAAATCCTTCAATCTGCGTGTAACGCCCAAGAGGTGCCGAACTTACCATAATAGCCTCATCGATGCCTTTCACGACATCGCATACAGTACTTACAATGTGCGTAATGTTATCCACTCGCCACTCCTCGAGCGACACATCGGCCGGAGCATAACAATTATAGGTGTGAGAATCGGGGAAAGCACCCTCTTCGTGTGGATAACGAATATAGTCGAGATGAATACCATCGACATCATATCGACCGGCTATCTCCTCGGCAAGCGTTGCTATATACTCGGCCGCTTGGGGATGTCCGGGGTCGATATACCACTCGCCCTTCAGTTTTACACACATATCGGGACAACGAGCCGAAAGGGCTTGCGAGCCTTGCAACTTGGCCTGCCTTACACTGCCGGCAGGTATTGTTACTATCCAAGCGTGACACTCCAAGCCTCGACGATGGCACTCGGCTACGGCAAAAGCCAACGGGTCGTAACCCGGCGAACGCCCCGACTTACCACTTACAATGCGACTCCAAGGCTCGATTTGCGAATCATAAAAGACCTCGCCACGAATACGCGCCTGAAAGAACACTGTATTAAAGCCAAGCGAAGCCACTTCATCAAGCAGTACACACAACTCATCCTGCTGCAACTTTGCCTCTTGAGCATTACTTGCAGGACGAGAAGGCCAATCCAAACCCCAATTGGTTGTAAGCCACACTGCTCGCATCTCATACTTGGGCGAGGCTACAGCCACTACAGCCGATAATACAATTATTGAGAGAACACAAAACTTGTGCATACCTTATTGTTTTTACCTTGCAAATATACAAAAGTATATCCAACAACAAGATATGCACAAGCATAATACGGCAAAGAAAAGCCGTATGCGTTTATATCTTCTTATATCAAAGCGTACAACACAAACACCCAATGCGCAACAATCGCAGCCACAAGACCACCAATCGTGTGCGAAAGGATAGCCTTCGATGTAAGTTCGCGATAGCCCAGCGAATCAAGCATAGCAGTGTGAGTGCTTAAATATCCACTCCAACACATTCCTATAGCAGTAAATACTGCTATCGCATTACCATCGATATAACCACCGTTTATAAATTCGGGTATCAGGCTCAATGCAGCACCCACAGCACCCAATGCCGTGATGGGGAATGCCACCAAGTGGGGGTCTTTAAATCCGAAGAGCCAATCGAAGATAAAATTAATCTTTCCTGCCAACCAAGGCAATGCCGATATACCCTCATAAGCAGCACCGGTATATTCGCCGGTATTCTTATCGGGGCCAAAGGTGAGCAACATTACAAACGTCGATATAATAAGCACACCGGGGATAATAGCCAAGCCCACATCAACACCCGTACGGCCACCATCGAGCAGGGCGTTGAGTATGCGAGTAAAGAGAGAATCTTCCTCAACGTGAGCCTTCTGTGTGCGCTTCACAACCTCTTCGACAACATCCTCTTGGGCATAATTGGGATACTCTTTCAATACGAAATATTGCATCAAACGAGTCGATACGATACAACCACAAAACGAGCCCAACAATCCGATAAGAGGCTCCACAAAATAGCCCAAACCTATCATATACACAATTACCAACAAGCCCATTCCAAAAGCCGTTCCGAAGTTGGTCAGTGAAATGTATTGATACTTCTTAAAGTAACTACTGAAACGCTTATCCTGCGACAGCGAGATAATAGCCGGATTATCCGATAAGAAAGTCATCACAGCACCCAACGAGGCCACACCGGGTAGGTTGAACAGAGGCTTCATCAACGGTCGTAATATCTTCTCAAGCAACTTTACCACACCAAAATCCATAAATATGCGACCTATAGCGCCGGTAATAACGCACACAGCCATCAAGAAAAAGACCGTATTGAGCAACAAGTCGTGAGCCGTGTTCATTATGGTCTTGAACATCTGCGATACGCCCATTTGTGAGCCTATCAGACAAAACAATCCCACTACAACAATCAAACAGGGAATACCTGTAGGAATGAACTTAGAAAGATTAGCCTTCAGTTTGTTCGGTTTTGTTGGGTTTTCCATCTTTCTTAAATATTTTTTTAGTTAACGAGATTATATCCATATTCCATTTCAAGCCAACACCCCAAAAGTGTTGATTATCCTTGATAGCACCCGACGGGTTGCCATTGACACCCCACGAATAACTGTAGTGAGCAAACAAGCGCAAGTCTTTGCGACCCTTCGACAATGGGTAATATTCGATACCGGCACCCACGCGAGTCAACTCCGTTCCGGGCAGTACGCTATAGTCGCCCTCTACACCACTTTTATTCACATCGTATGTGGCTTTACCAAATACATTTACCTTATCCTTAATCATATACGACACCTCGCCCATTATCGAGAAGTCTTGGAAGAAAAAGGCGTGCTTGTCGGTAGCACGGTTCATATAGTCGAGTTGGACCTTAAAGTTGTCAAACTTAAACTCATTACCCAACACCACATAATATATATACTCACCGGGTTGGTACTCGGTCATATTGAGCGAATATATCGTATTGAACCAATCGTGCTTACCATACCACATAAGGTTGTAGGCAAACATAAAATCCTGATGTGTACTGTAAGGGCTCTCGGTCACTTGCGCCATCAGACGGTCATTACCCTCACCTATCGCATACGACACACTCACACCCAACTGATAGCAGGCTATATTATTCCAATATTCAGAGTTGAAATAGAGGTCGATAGGCGAACGGTCATACTCATAACCACCTATACCCACAACTTGCTTACCTACCGATATATCCCAATGCTTGTCGGGGCGATAACTTAAATATACCCAATCGGTAGCATCAAAGAAACTCTCATCCTTGTGCGCACGGTTGAGTCGTTGACGATAGGCATAATAGAAATGTTTATTGATGTGACCATCGAGTGCTATTGTAAGATATTTACCTTTAAAGCCCGAGTTGGGTTTATACAAATCTTCTCCCAAATACTCTTGTTGAAAGTCTATTCGCACTTCAGCTTCAAGATTCACCACACGATTATGTTCTTCATAGTCTGCACGATCATTGCTTTGTGCCGACACTCTCACCACACACAGGGTTAATAAGAGTATTCCTATCAATCTCTTCATAGCACCGAATAATTCTAATATTTAAGGTTAACGCATTCTTAATCAAATCGATACCAATATTACGCACTTACATAGGCTACAGACATCGGCATCATTTATTTCTCAGGCTGTAAAGTTAGGTATTTTTATCGGTTGATAAATAATTTTATCACATAATTTTTAAGCATCACCGAGTATAAAGATTTTTATTGTACCTTTGCACTTTCAATTGTAATTTATTGACTATGCAAATAACTCCTCTTACCGCTGTTTCGCCCATCGACGGACGTTACCACAGCAAGACCGAGTCACTCTCGGCTTATTTTTCGGAATTGGCACTTATTCGCTATCGAGTGCGTGTCGAAATTGAGTATTTTATTGCAATATGCGAGTTGCCACTCCCTCAATTGTCGGACATCACACCCGATAAGTACGAACAACTACGCAATATTTACATCAACTTCTCGGAGAGCGATGCCGCGCGTATCAAAGAGATAGAGTCGATTACCAATCACGATGTTAAAGCCGTAGAATACTTTATTAAAGAGCAATTCGACCGTTTGGGTCTTGAGCCTTACAAAGAGTTTATACACTTCGGCCTGACTTCTCAAGACATCAATAACACAGCCGTTCCTCTATCTATCAAAGAGGCACTCACTCAAGTATATTTGCCAATGCTCGACGAGATGGTGGCGTTGCTCAACTCGTATGCCGAGGAGTGGAAGGATATACCTATGCTTGCCAAGACTCACGGCCAGCCGGCATCGCCCACTCGCTTGGGCAAGGAGGTGCGTGTATTCACCTATCGTCTTGAGCAACAAATAGAGCAATTGCGCAACACACCCATCAGTGGTAAGTTTGGTGGTGCTACAGGTAACTTCAACGCCCACAGAACAGCCTATCCCAGCATCGATTGGCCTCAATTTGCGGCATCGTTCTTGCGCAACAATCTGGGCATCGAGCGCGAAACTTACACTACACAAATATCGAACTATGACAATTTGGCCGCACTGTTCGATGCAATGCGTCGAATCAACACCATTATCATAGACCTTGATCGCGACTTCTGGCAATATATATCGATGGAGTACTTCAAGCAAAAAATCAAAGCCGGCGAGGTAGGCTCTTCTGCAATGCCTCACAAGGTAAACCCTATTGACTTTGAGAACTCGGAGGGTAACTTGGGTATTGCCAATGCCATATATGAACACTTGTCAACTAAGTTGCCAATATCGCGCTTGCAACGCGACCTTACCGACTCTACCGTACTGCGCAACGTGGGTGTACCTATGGCACACTCGCTCATCGCCTTCAGCAGCACGCTCAAAGGCTTGGGCAAACTGTTACTCAATCGCGCTGCCATAGATCGCGACCTCAATGGTATGTGGAACGTTGTAGCCGAAGGCATACAAACCATTCTACGTCGTGAAGGTTACCCCCAACCTTACGAAACACTGAAGGCACTCACTCGTACCAATACCGAAATCAATGAGCAATCCATCAGTTCGTTTATCGACACCCTCAATGTATCGGATGAGGTAAAAGAGGAGTTGCATCGCCTATCGCCTCAAGCCTACACAGGTTTTTAACAGTATTACGGTACACACAAAACAACACTTTTTATTTAAAATATCCAACCAATGAAAGATTCGTGAACAATTCGCGAATCTTTCTTGTTTAATTAACATCAAAGGCTCAAATTTTCGTTTTTTTATTATTGAAGTTTGAAAAATCCTTTGCATCTTTGCACTCGAAATACAAAAAGGTAAATATAGAATTATAATAATATGTAACAAGGCTCTTTTTGTAATAGTAAGAATAGAATTAAAATTAATATAAAAGCCGAGAGGCTATTGCTAAACAACTAATTTATAAATAAATGGAAGGAGAAAAAAAGATTAAGCGTCCTCGCATCTTTGAAAGCCGAGGTGTAACGCGTGAAGATTTTACTGAAAACACAGAGAAAAAAGAGTATGACCACAACAGCGAGAGTGGAAATACCGAAAATCAGTCAAACACTTATAACAATGAACGTCGTAGCTACAACAACGGAGGCTACAACAATCGCTACAATAACGGCTATAACAATCGTTACAACAATGGTGGTTATAACAACCGTTACAACAACGGAGGTTACAACAACCGTCGCAACAATAATGCCGAAGGTGAAAATACCGAGGGCAACCAAGAAAACAACTACAATCGTAGTGGATACAATAACAACCGTGGTAGTTACAACAACAATCGTGGATTTAACAACCGTGGTGGATACAACAATAACCGAGGTGGTTATAACAACGGATACAACAACCGAGGTGGATACAACAACAATCGCTACAACAACGGCGGTTACAACAACCGATACAATCGCTACAACAGCGACAACGCCGAGGGTACACAAAACACCAACTATAACCAAGAGGATACATTCAACACCAACGGCGAGAACAACTACAATAAAGAAAACAACTACAACCGCGGTGGTTACAACAACAATCGTGGATTTAACAACCGTGGTGGATACAACAATAACCGAGGTGGTTATAACAACGGATACAACAATCGCGGTGGATACAACAACAACCGTGGTGGAGGCTATAACAATCGCAACCAACGTGGTGGATTCAACAACAAGCGATTCACTCCTCGCCCCCAACGCATCGAGTATGAGTTGCCACCTATCGATCCCACACAACCTATCCGCTTGAACAAGTTCCTCGCCAATGCAGGTATATGCTCGCGTCGTGAAGCCGATGAGTTTATCCAAGCCGGAGAGGTATTGGTAAACGGTGAGGTTGTTACCGAATTGGGTTCAAAGATTACACCAAGCGATATCGTAACATTCCGTGGTAAGGAGGTAGGCTTGGAAAACAAAGTGTATGTACTCCTTAACAAACCCAAAGATTGCGTAACAACATCGGACGATCCTCAAGGTCGCCTCACCGTAATGGATATTGTACAAAACGCCTGCTCGGAACGTATCTATCCCGTAGGACGTCTCGACCGTAACACAACCGGTGTATTGTTGCTTACCAACGACGGCGACTTGGCATCTAAACTCACACACCCCAAGTTTGTGAAGAAAAAAATATACCACGTTTGGACCGATAAGGATGTTACCGAAGAAGATATGCAACGCATCGCCGACGGTATAGAACTTGATGACGGAAGCATCCACGCCGATGCAGTAAGTTACGCAACAGAAACCGATCGCAACCAAATTGGTATCGAGATACACTCGGGTCGTAACCGTATTGTACGCCGTATATTTGAAGCTCTCGGCTATCACGTTGTAAAACTCGATCGTGTATATTTTGCCGGTCTTACCAAGAAAAATCTGCCCCGTGGTCGTTGGCGTTACCTCACACAAGCCGAGGTAAATATGCTTATGATGGGGTCTTTTGAATAAAAATCAGAGTTTACCACCCTTTCAATGCGAAGGGTGGTAGCCACTAAAATAAAAAAAAAATGGAAACACCAAAAAGAACAAGAATAGCAGACATCTTTGACCCTGCCCTACTCAACACAACAGTGTGCGTGAAAGGTTGGGTGCGTACACGCCGTGGCAACAAACACGTTAACTTTATAGCCCTTAACGACGGTAGTACAATCAAGAATATACAAGTTGTTGTTGACCTTGCCAACTTCGACGAAGAAACACTCAAGCCCATCACGACAGGTGCCAGCCTATGTGTTGTAGGTAAACTCGTAGAGTCGATGGGTAAAGGTCAAACAGCCGAAATACAAGCCGAAAAAATCGAAATATACGGAACAGCCGATCCCGAGCAATACCCCTTGCAAAAGAAAGGCCACAGCCTCGAGTTCTTGCGCGAGATAGCACACTTGCGTCCTCGCACCAACACCTTCGGTGCTGTATTGCGTATACGTCACCACTTGGCATACGCGATACACAAGTACTACAACGACCACGGCTTCTACTATCTGCACACTCCTCTTATCACAGCCAGCGACTGCGAGGGTGCAGGTGCTATGTTCCAAGTAACCACTCTCGACCTTAATAATCCTCCTCGCACCGAGGAAGGCAAGATAGACTATTCGGAGGACTTCTTCGGTAAGCAAACCAGCCTCACCGTTTCGGGTCAACTCGAGGGCGAATTGGGTGCTACCTCTTTGGGTGCTATATACACATTTGGCCCCACATTCCGTGCCGAGAACTCCAATACTCCCCGCCACTTGGCAGAGTTCTGGATGATTGAGCCTGAGGTTGCTTTCAACGACATTACCGACAATATGGACCTCGCTGAGGACTTCTTGAAATATTGTATCAACTATGCTCTTGAAAACTGCACCGACGACCTCAACTTCCTCTGCGAAATGTACGACAAGGAGTTGATAGAGCGTTTGCGATTTGTAGTTGACAACGACTTTGTACGTCTTCCTTACACCCAGGGTATCGAAATACTCGAAAAATCGGGCGAGAAATTTGAATTCCCCGTATATTGGGGTGCCGACTTGCAATCGGAGCACGAACGCTATTTGGTGGAGAAACACTTCAAAAAACCCGTTATCCTCACCGACTATCCCAAGGAAATCAAGGCTTTCTATATGAAACTCAACGAGGACAACAAGACCGTTCGCGCAATGGACGTTTTGTTCCCCCGTATCGGCGAAATCATTGGTGGCTCGGAGCGTGAAGCCGACTACAACAAGTTGCTCGGACGCATCGAGGAGATGAACATTCCTATGAAAGATATGTGGTGGTACCTCGATACTCGTCGTTTCGGTACAGTACCTCACTCGGGATTTGGTCTTGGTTTTGAGCGTTTGTTGCTCTTCGTAACCGGTATGACCAACATTCGCGACGTGATACCCTTCCCTCGCACTCCCAAGTCGGCAGAATTTTAATCAACCGACAATTGCATATAGTAAAGCCATCTTGCCAAAGCAGGGTGGCTTTGCTTTTTCTACCCAAACACACACCTCGCATACAACAAAGTAATAACCATAAATATACACTTGACCTAAATCTTCATAAAAATATAGCGAATAAATAGCATATTTGTAGAGTTTTCAGTATTTTCGCATAATATTTGGGCAGGTAGGTCATTCGCTGAATATGACTATATTACCCACCAATAAAGTGATTAATAAACAAACACCTACAGGAATATGTCAGTACAAGTTTCTATTATCAATCGTTCACACCACGCGCTGCCATCGTACAGCACCCCTTTGTCGGCAGGAATGGACATTCGCGCCAACCTCGATGAGCCTATCACACTGCAACCCGGCGAACGCCGACTTATACCTACAGGATTGTTCATTGCACTGCCCGAAGGCTATGAGGCACAAATACGTCCTCGCAGTGGCCTTGCCATTAAGAAGGGTATTACCGTATTGAACTCTCCGGGTACTATCGATGCTGATTATCGTGGAGAAATTGGCATTATCATTATCAACCACTCTGATGAGGCTTTTGTTATTGAAGATGGCGAGAGAGTGGGACAAATGGTTGTGGCTCGATATAATCGCGTAGAGTGGAACGAAACCGACTCACTCGATGAAACAGAACGTGGAGCAGGAGGTTTTGGTCACACCGGTGTAAAATAGGCGTCTATCTCGAAACCAATGAAGAGAGTGTTATATATATGCCTGTGCCTCATTGCAGGTAGTTGTATGCTTGCTGCCGGGCGAGCAAACAGTCGTCGTGCTATTGCTCCGTCGGCTGCCGACTCGGCTCTGCACGACTACTTCTATATGGAGGGTGAAAAACAGAGCATATTGGGTAACCACGAAGCAGCATTTGCCCTTATACAAGAGGCTGTACGTCTCAACCCCGGCTCTCTTCAGGCTCGATACGGTCTTGCCAAGTCTTTCTTGCGTATTAACCAAGTCGATACGGCATTGGCTCTGCTACGACAAGTTGCCAACAGCGACACTACTCACTTGTGGTACAATATAGGCTATGCCAACACAGCAGCGCATTTGAGGGAATATGATGAGGCAAGAATGGCTTTAGAGCGAATCGCTCGCAATCATCGTGGCAAACCCGAGATATATGACCCATTGGCTTCACTATACATACAATCGAAAGAGTATGATAAAGCATTGGCGTGCTACGACACATTAGAGAGATATATAGGCAACTCGCCCGAGTTGGCTGCCAATCGCGTAGGAGTGTACGATATGATGGGCGACACAACTACAGCCATATCCATTGCCGAGGAGTTGGCAGCCAAGAAACCTACGGATATATATATATTGTTGTACCTCAACGATGTATATAAATACTATAAACGTTACGACCGGCAAATGGATGTCATCAACAGAGTACAGGAATTAGCCCCCGATGAGCCTATAGCCTATATCGAAAAAGCCAATATATACTTGACTCAAGGCGACACTGTGGCACACCACAACGAATACAACAAGTTGTTGCGCAATGAGAACATCGAGTATGACACCAAACTCAAAATCATTAAGGACTATATACCGAGCGTCATTCGATGGGAGGATACTTCTGCCATAACCACAGCATATACAACCCTTATTGATTTGTATCCCTACGAAACGACGGCACGCAAGGAGTATGTCAACATACTTATGTATTTAGAAGAATACGA
>JAFXIZ010000034.1 GCA_017532725.1 Bacteroidaceae bacterium | reverse complement strand
GGCAGAACATATCGCTTACCGACCCCTATTGGGGTACCGAACTTATAACGAACACGCCTCGGCAGGATGCCTTTGCCCATTGGGCTGAGATTGTTGTAGGATTGCGCGTGCAAGTATATCGCAACTTCTATATGGGATTTACCGGTCGCTACCGCATACTCATAGGCTGCGACTCATCCGATTATGGCGACCCATATTTCATCCCGGGCTTCGGGCCCAAGGGCTCGGGCTTCGGCTTTACCTATGTAGTGGGGTATAACCTACCCTTTGGAAATAAGAAAAAAGAGATAAAAACACCTTGATATGGAGAATTGGCGTACAACACTATTGAGTTGGTTTAATATAACCGATACACACTTGTCGTGGGTCGAGCAGTTGGCTTACGCTACTGTTATTCTGTTGGTTGTGGTTGTGATAGACCGCATTGGCAAGATTATTCTCAACAACGTATTGAGCAAGATTGTGCGTGCATCGAAGGCCAAGTGGGACGATATCCTGCTCGACCAGAAGGTGTTGAACAAACTCGTTGCCATATTACCCGCCATTTTACTGGTGCTGTTTTTGCCCTTTGTCTTTGTAGGCAATGAATCTCTTTATATCCTCACGCAGCGACTCTGTTGGATATATCTGGTAGGTGTCGTTTTGGCGTTTATCGTTTCGGCTTTGTCGGCTCTTACACACATATTGGAGGACAGCGATGCCTTCAAGAATAAGCCTGTTAAGGGTGCTATACAGATGGTGCAAGTGCTGTTTATCGTTCTGGGCATCATCATTATGATAAGCATTATGGTCGATAAGTCGCCGGCCTATCTGCTCACCGGTCTTGGTGCTTCGGCGGCTATATTGATGTTGGTTTTCCAAGATCTTATTCTCGGTCTGGTGGCTGGCATACAACTGTCGGCCAACAAGATGATGCAAGTGGGCGACTGGGTTGAGGTGAAAGATAAAGGTATCGACGGCACGGTAATAGAGATAACGCTCACAACGGTCAAGGTGCGCAATTGGAACTATACTGTATCTACCATTCAGCCCCAAGCATTGGTTACAGGCTCGTTTACCAATTGGTCTAATATGTTCCGTTCGGGTGGCCGTCGTGTTGCGCGAGTGGTCAACATCGACATCAGTTCGGTACGATTTATGACGCCCGACGAATTGGTTCGGTGGCAGGACAACAAACTTGTAGGTGGCTACATTACCGACACCCTTGCTCGCATTGACACTGCGCGCGATAGTGGCGATACGGTCACTGCCGATGCCTTGCGCATTACCAACCTCACGCTGTTCCGTATTTTTGTGCAGAATTACATACAGGCAATGCCCACTTCTCACAAAGACTTTATATCGATGGTGCGACTGATGGAGCCTACGGCTCACGGCATACCTATGCAACTATACTTCTTCACCAATGATACGGCGTGGGTGGTGTACGAGAGCATACAATCGAGCGTTTTCGAGTATATATTGGCTGTTGCTCCCGAGTTTGGCATCCGATTCTTCCAATTGCCTACAGGCAGCGACTTGCAACCTCAAGCATAGCAATTACAACATCTGTTCATACGTTGGTATCTCCGACAGGAATGTGCATTGTCGGCCGGCATAGTCTATGTGGCAACAGTAGTGTACCAAGCCGTTCGACACTATAATATAGGGTACTTGATACACCATATTGTATCGCACTATCTGGTCGAATACCTCCTGTGTAATGGCTATGTGAGGGGCTTTATACTCAACAAGGGCTATTGCATCGCCTGTTGGGCCATACACTACCGTGTCGCATCGGCGTGGGCGACCGTTCAATTGCAGCGATATTTCATTACCTATACGACCGGCAGGATAGCCTCTATGCCCTGTCAGGAATGCCACAAAGTGCTGTCTTACCCACTCCTCGGGTGTCAGGGTCACATAACGACGGCGCGTTGCATCCCAGATGGCAATGCTCTTATCGTCGTTCTGCTTGAGCCTATAGTCGTATGTTGGCAAATTCAGTGTTATCATTTACCTCAAAAAAATTGCGAGTTCGTAATCTTATGTGTAATTTTACCCAAAATTACACCAAACATCTGTTTTGTGCAAATAATGTTGTAAACTTTTGTCACTATGGCAAAGAAAGATACCAATCTATATTTAGAGATTCTTAAAGACGTCCGCAATAAAAACTTCAAGCCTGTATATTTTCTTATGGGCGAGGAGAGTTATTTTATCGACCTCATCACCGACGCTATTATCGAAAATGCGCTTACTGATGACGAGCGCGATTTCAACCAAACCATTATGTATGGTGCCGATATCGACAATTATGGCACGGTGGTGAATGCTGCCAAGCGATACCCTATGATGGCTCCTCGACAACTTGTCGTGGTCAAGGAGGCGCAACAAGTTGCCAACATCGAGTTGTTGTCATTCTATCTCAAGCAGCCTCTGGCAAGCACTATTCTTGTCATCAACCACAAGCACGGTGTGGTGAAGGGTAAGAAACTCTTGAGCGAAATCGAGCAGGTGGGCGTGCTGTATGAATCAAAAAAACTGTACGACAATCAACTGCCGGCTTTCATCAACAACTATGTGGCTGCCTCAGGGCGCACCATCGAAAACAAGGCTATGCAGATGATTGCCGATTATATTGGTAGCGACCTCAATCGACTCACAAGCGAACTCGATAAGTTGCGCATTTCGATGGGCGAGGACAAGACGCGCATTACGCCCGAGGATGTCGAGCGCAACATCGGTGTCAGCAAGGACTTCAACAACTTTGAGTTGCTCAATGCCATTGTCACGCGCAACGTTTTCAAGGCCAATCAGATTGTCAATTACTTCGAACGCAATCCCAAGAACAATCCCTTTATTGTTACTATCAGTGTCCTCTTCGGCTTCTTCTCCAACCTGATGTTGGCATTCTTTGCTGCCGATAAGAGCGAGCAAGGTCTGATGCAGGAACTCAAGTTGCGCTCAACATTCCAGTCGCGCGATTACATCATTGCTATGCGCAACTACAACGCATTCAAGTGCATCGACATTATTGCTCTACTGCGTCAATACGATGCCCGTTCCAAGGGTATAGGTGCCACAAGCAACACTACCGAGGGGGAGATGCTGCGTGAGTTGGTTTTCAAGATTATGCACTGATTTTTCTTCTCTTTACCAGATACGGAACATATAACTGAGCGTGGCAAGGAAGCCGCGATTGGCCGATGAGCCGTAGAATACATCGCTCTTACGGTTGCCATAGATGTCGCCCAAGCCAAAGTAATACCTGCCTTCCAACGCTATTATATGACGATTGAGGCGCAACTCTACACCTATGCCGCCGGTGATACCGTAGTCAAATATATTCTTTACGGGCATATCGTACACCTCGCTTATTTTACCCGGTTCGGTAAAGGTCGGTGGGGCAGAAGGGTCGAAGTTGCTACTCTTGTTATCGTTGAGCAGGATACCTACTTGGGGGCCTAAATTCACAAATGCGTGAAATGTCTTGCTGCCAAAGTATATGTGCGCCAAGAAAGGTATCTCAAGGTAGTTGAGTGTGCGACGGTAGTTGTATGGGTCGGTTTCAAAGGTTTCATCCCAGCCTCGTTGTGCAAAGTTGGCCTCAACAACAAGGCCGAATATCTTCTCCTCGATATATCGCAACGATACACCGGCTGTTGTCCCTATCCAGGTATTTTGCTTTATGCTTGGCGAAAATGCCACATCGGGTATCGTTACGCCTCCCTTTACTCCCAACGACAATTCGCGTTTGAAATTCGGGTCGCGTTGTTGTGCCGGCGTCATTACACAAGCGCACAGCAGCATTATGGTGGCTATGACTATACCTCGTTTCATCGATTATTAGCTTATCTTTTCTATCTTCATATCGGGCGACAGATGTACGAAGTAGAACGATTTGTTGATGAAACCACTCCAATTGTTGATGCGCTCAAATCGGAAGTCGGTCTGTATCGAATTTGAATCACCCTTCATATCGTAGTTGGCAAAGTTCTTGCCACTCTCGGCTATCGCACTCATAAAGTACATACCTGTGTCAAAGCCCAATAACGCATACTTGGGACTTGCATTCTTCATCTCTTGATTGTACCAGTACAGATATTTAAGACTCAAGTCATACATACGGGCATCATTGGGCGTCGTGTAGAAACGAGTGAATATGTAAGTGTCAAGTTGATACAAATCATCCAAGTTCCTATTGATTTGTGGCACCCAATTGGGGTAGCCAAACAACGATACTTGCATTTGGGGGTTATTGGTTACATAATTGCTCAATGCCGGCAATATCTGCGACAATACCTCCTTCTTGTTCGAGGTGGGTACAAACACTACCGATGCCGATTTTCCTATTGCTGCAAGGTTGTCGGGCTTGAGTGTACCATTATAATCGCATACCGAATAGGTAAGGTTGCGTGCGCCCAATTCATCCTTCAACAACTCTATAAACTCGTTGCTCTTTACATCCTCGTTGTTGTCGTTAAGCAATATAACATCTCTGTTCTTGAATGTCTTGACAAATTGTGCCACCGTTTCGGCATAGAGGTACGAGCCGGGTATATTGGTCTGGAAGACTCGGGCGTTGGTGTTTATCTTCTCATTCTTCATCGAGAAGGTATTTACAACATTTATATCATATCGTTCACCGAAGTCGGCTATTAAATCTATCGCTTCCTCTTGGTCGGGGGCTATGATTAAGTCCATTGTAGTCATTTGGGGCTTTTGCAAGATGCTGCGCACTACATCTGCCGAGCCTTCGGTGTCGTATGCACTCAAGTTGATTGAGTAGCCCTTGCGTTTCAAACTATCTACTGCAAGCAGGAAGCCTTGATAATACTCGGTATATAATTCCGACTTCAAGTTGTTCTCCTCCTTGAGCATAAAGGGCAACATTACTGCTACGTTGATGTGGTCGGCATCCTTTTTGGTGTAGATGCGACTATACAACTCCTCCAAGTATTCGGTCGAGTTTTCTTGTGACGCTGTTGCCGGCTCTTTCTCGGCTTGTTGCTCTTTTACCTTCTCGGGCAGATTGATTATCATTCCCTCACTCACAACACGTATGTCGGGATTGACGGCACGAAGGTCGGCTATCGTTACGCCAAACTTTTGCGCTATGCTGTAGTAGGTTTCCTTTTTCTTGGCAACGTATGTCTGATAACTCTTCTCGGGGACTACAGGTTTTACCTTCTCCTCCTTTACCTCCTCTTGGGGGGTAACTGTTGCTGTGGTCTTGTCGTTGCTCTCCACAACAGGGGCGGCAACCTCTTGCGAGGGCACTCTTATAACCGAGCCTCTGGCAAGTTTCGAGGGCTTGATACCGGGGTTGGCTCGCATTATACTCTCTACATCCGAGTCATATTGGCGTGCTATGGCATACAGTGTTTCGCCGGCTGTAATTGTATGATATACATACGATTGATTTTCCGATGTCGGCTTGCTGCCGTTGCTCGATGCACTCTTGGTGGCTGCCGATTTCTTCTCGGCTACGGCACTGCTGCTGCCCTTTTGAGGTATCAACAACTTCTCTCCGGCATTGATGCGTTTGCGTGAGCCGGGATTTAACGCTATTATCTCATCGATGCTAACACCATACATCTTCGATATGGCATACAACGACTCACCTCGTTTTATGGTGTGTTCAAACGGCTCGGTGCGACTTCCTGCCTCGCTTGTAGCATTCTTATCTACGGGGATAAATAGCACCTGACCTCGTTTCAAGCCACTCTTGGCCGAGGGGTTGTACTTGATGATATCTTCTTGCGATATGTCAAACTTCTTGGTTATATTATAGAAACCTTCTCCTTTCGATACCTTATACACATAGTATTCCTTTCCGTTCAAGGTCTTGCGAGGCAAGTCGGTCGTTTGTGCTGCCAATGCAAGGGCAAGGCTGCACAGAAGGCTTGTTATCACTATCTTAATTCTCATTTTCTGCTTTTTTTGTGGGCGTTTTGCCAAGTATATATTCCCGACAAAGTTACAAATAATTCGTCGTCTGTGCAACCTATTTGCTTCGCTTTGTAAATAAAAATATTTTTATCCCAACTTTGCTTGCTGCTCGATTGCTATATGCACCAAAATTGCTAACTTTGTTTCTTAAGATACTCAATAAATAGATGACAGTAACGTTATCTATATATATAGATACTTTTTTAATGATGAGAATAGACTTATATAAGATTTTCGCCTTGCTGTTGCTGTGTGTGGCTATGCCTGCCACTGCGCAACGTTTCTCGGTCGAGGGGGGCGACGGTAGGGCTTACACCTATCTCGAGGACTATAGAAATGCCGAGGGTATCAATGCCGTTATTGTAGTGTATGGTACTGCCGACAAGGTGCTGCGTTTCACTGCCCCTTCCAATCGTGACATTACTTGGTACACCTACGACGATGTACTCAACCCGCTGCCTTCTACGCAGGTCAATAACTACTCTACAATCCCACTTAATCGCACCGAGTGTGGTTATGTGGTAATGCACGATGACAAGCCCTACTATCTGTATGTTATCGACTACATCAAGCACCCTCTTATGTTGTCGGGGGTGAGTGTGCAGGAGGGTGTTGCTATGTGCGATGTTGTTACGCTCGATATAGCCGGCAGTGGCAAGGAGATGACCTACTATGCCTTCAATAATATGTATCCCTATAAGGTCGAGCGCGATATCATTATCGAATACAATACGCTCGAATGGAACGAGGAGGCTCTTGCCTACAGCGAGATTCCCCAAGAGGTGCACCTCAAGCAGTTCTCGGCTACATATCCCGTTACTGCCCCGTTGTGTAATACGGTGTTTACTGTTAAAGGCGACCGTTTCTTGGAGAAGTGGAATATGTTGCAAGAGGTTGCTACCGATGAGTTTGTTACTGTGGCTGTCGAGGCGCAAGCCAAGGCTGTACAATCTTATCGTGAGGCCGAGAACGAAATAGACCGTCATCCCGAGGACTTGGGTGGCTCGGCTCCTGTCGATATCGAGTTCAATGCCTATTATACCGATGCCGTTACGCACATCGAATGGCAATTCTCTTCCGATGCCAACTTCAAGAATATAACACATCGCTATAACGACGAGGTATTGCGTTTTACTTTTCGCGAAGATGGCACTGTATATGTACGCTTGGTGGCTTCGAGTGTCGATGAGAGTTGTATATACGAATGTGAGCCTCTGGTTATAAACATTGGCTCTTCAAGTTTGGAGATTCCCAACGCCTTCTCGCCTGGCACAATCGACGGTAAGAACGACGAGTGGCGTGTGGCTTTCAAGTCTATTGTTGAGTTCCGTTGTTGGATTTTCAATAAGCAGGGTGTTCAACTCTATTACAGCGAAAACCCCGGCGAAGGTTGGGACGGCACTTATGGTGGTCGCTTGGTGGCCCCGGGCGCTTATTACTATGTTATTGAAGCGCGTGGTGCCGATGCTGTCGATTACAAACGTAGTGGACACATCAATGTATTGCACTCTCGCAAGAATCGCAAGGCTTCATCGGGCGATGAGACCAATAGATAAACCCTATAATGATGTAAAAATGAAAAGGAATATTCGCTTTATCGCAACACTCACTGTTTGTGTTATAACTTGGTTTGTATCTTCTTGTGCTGCCGAGCAGCCACAGCGTGTTATGCCCGATGTTGAGCATCGCACCCCTCAAGTACCCGATAAGGTATCGTTTGCCGGCAAGGACATCGACCTCACTCGCTACGATATGTACGAACGCTACGAGCGCGAACTTACCACGGCTTGTTATATGCACAGTACCACGATGCTTACTATCAAGCGCGCCAATCGATACCTCCCTGTCATTGTTCCTATACTCAAGCAACAATCTATACCTCTCGACTTTATCTATCTGGCTGCCATCGAGAGTGCTTTCAATCCTCTCGCTTACTCGCCTGCCAAGGCGGCCGGTATATGGCAGTTTATGGCTTCAACTGCCCGACAATACGGGCTCGAAGTTAACGAAGATATCGACGAACGATACAATGTCGAGAAGGCTACAATTGCTGCCTGCAAGTATCTGCGCAACGCATACAAGAAGTACGGCAGTTGGGTCAACGCTGCCGCTGCCTACAATGCCGGCACACAACGCATCACCGATGAGTTGGACAGACAAGGTGTCGATGAGGCTTTCGACCTGCATCTCGTACAAGAAACAAGCCGATATGTATTCCGTATTTTGGCCATCAAGGAGGTGTTCGCTGCACCTCAAGCCTATGGGTTTTATCTTACCGAGCGTCAACTATATCAGCCCATTGCCACACGCACGGTCGAGGTGGATACCACAATTGTCAACCTCGCAACGTGGGCCAAGGAGCAGGGCATTACATACAAGCAACTCAAGGAGTTTAACCCTTGGTTGCGCAGTCGCAAACTGCCCAATAAGAGTGGCAAAAAGTACAAAATTCTCATCCCTCTTACCGATGATATGTACTACACCGACAAGCGTAAGTACAACACTTTCGACCCCAATTGGATTGTAAAACAATAGTTGCACAAACAACGTAATGAACAACCTCGAAGAAGAAAAAATTGAAGTGTATGGCGCACGCGTACACAACCTCAAGAATATAGATGTTACGATTCCTCGCAACTCGCTCACCGTTATTACAGGTTTGAGTGGCAGTGGCAAGTCATCGCTGGCCTTCGACACTATTTTTGTCGAAGGGCAACGCCGTTATATCGAAACTTTCTCGGCCTATGCTCGCAATATGTTGGGCAATCTCGAGCGACCCGATGTCGATAAGATTACGGGTTTAAGCCCCGTTATCTCTATTGAACAAAAGACTACCAATCGCAACCCTCGTTCTACCGTGGGCACTACGACCGAGGTGTTCGACTTCCTGCGCCTGCTCTTTGCTCGTGCCGGCGAGGCGTATTCATACCTTTCGGGCGAGAAGATGATTAAATATACCGAGGAACAGATTTTGGAACTCGTTATATCGCAATATGAATGGTGCAAAACCTACATTTTGGCTCCTCTTGTGCGCAACCGTAAGGGTCACTACAAGGAACTTTTCGAGCAGATGCGTCGCAAAGGCTTCCTTACTGTTCGGGTCGATGGCGAGTTGTGCGAGATTGTGCAGGGTATGAAACTCGACCGTTACAAGAATCACAATGTCGAGTTGGTGGTCGATAAACTCATCGTGTCGGCCAAGGATCGTGAGCGCGTCAAGAACAGTGTACGCACGGCTATGAAACAAGGCGAGGGGCTTATTATGGTGCTCGACGCCTCGACCAACGAACTGCGTCACTACAGTCGCGCTATGATGGATCCCGTAACAGGCTTGTCCTACAGCGAGCCGGCTCCTCATACCTTCTCTTTCAACTCTCCCTTGGGGGCGTGTCCTCGCTGCAAGGGGTTGGGTTACATCAACGTTATCGATCGCGATAAGTTGATGCCCGATATGACAAAGTCTATCTATGCTGGTGGTATCGAGGCTCTTGGAAAGTATAAGCGTTCACTCATCTTTGGGCAGATTGAGGCTATATGCGAGCGTTATGGTGCATCGCTCAAGACGCCTCTCAACGAGTTGCCCGATGAGGCTCTCGATGAGATTCTTAACGGTACCGATGAACGCTTGGTGCTGAAGGACGACCCCGAAGGCTATTCCGATTACTTCCTCACTTTCGATGGCTTGGTTAAGTACATCGAGATGCAGCAACAGAGTGAGGCCTCGGCTACAGCGCAAAAGTGGGCAGGGCAGTTCGTGTCGGTTGTTACTTGTCCCGAGTGTCAAGGCCGGCGACTTAATATCGAGGCTTTGCATTATAAAATTGCCGGTAAGAACATTGCCGACTTGGCTGCTATGGATATTGCCGACTTGGCACATTGGGTGGACAACGTCGAGCAACACCTCAACGACCAACAACGACTGATTGCTACCGAGATTCTCAAGGAGATACGCAACCGACTCAACTTCCTGATGCGAGTAGGGCTGGAGTATCTCAACCTCAATCGTGGCTCGGCTACGCTTTCGGGTGGCGAGAGTCAACGCATTCGATTGGCTACACAGATTGGCTCGCAACTCGTCAATGTGTTGTATATCCTCGATGAGCCGAGTATCGGTCTGCACCAACGCGACAATGTGCGCCTTATCAAATCGCTCAAAGAGTTGCGCGACATAGGCAATACCGTTATCGTGGTGGAACACGATAAGGATATGATGTTGGAGTCCGATTACCTGATTGACCTCGGGCCTAAAGCCGGCCGATTGGGGGGTAACGTTGTCTTTGCCGGTACGCCTGCCGAGATGATGCAGAGTAACACCCTCACTGCCGAGTATCTGCGCCGCGATAGCAATGTGAAGATTGAAGTACCCACTGTGCGACGCAAGGGCAATGGCAAGATGCTCACCCTGCACGGTGCTACGGGCAATAACCTCAAGGATGTTACCGTTTCACTGCCGTTGGGTTGCTTTATATGTGTCACAGGTGTGTCGGGCAGTGGCAAGTCAACGCTTATTAATGCTACATTGCAGCCCATTCTCAATCAGCGTTTCTATCGCTCTCTGCAAGACCCCCTGCCTTACAAGAGTATCGAGGGATTGGAACATATCGACAAGGTTGTTACGGTTGACCAATCGCCGTTGGGACGCACGCCTCGCTCCAATCCTGCCACTTATACAGGCGTATTCTCCGATATTCGCAACCTTTTTGTCGAGTCGCCCGAAGCCAAGATTCGTGGTTACAAGCCGGGACGTTTCTCGTTCAACGTGTCGGGTGGCCGTTGTGAGGCGTGCAGTGGCAATGGTTACAAAACCATAGGTATGAACTTCCTCCCCGATGTCTATGTGCCTTGCGAGGTGTGTCACGGCAAGCGTTACAATCGCGAAACGCTCGAGGTGCGTTTCAAGGGAAAATCTATTGCCGATGTGTTGGATATGACCATCAACCAAGCCGTGGAGTTTTTCGAAAACATACCCTCTATCCTCAACAAAATTAAGGTCTTGCAAGACGTCGGCTTGGGATATATAAAACTCGGACAGCCCTCTACTACGCTGTCGGGTGGCGAGAGTCAGCGCGTAAAACTTGCCACCGAACTGGCCAAGCGCGATACGGGCAAGACAATGTATATTCTCGACGAGCCTACAACAGGACTGCACTTCGAGGATATTCGCGTGTTGTTAGGAGTGCTCAATCGACTCACCGACAAGGGCAATACCGTGGTGGTTATCGAGCATAACTTGGATGTGATAAAATGTGCCGATTATATTATCGATATGGGGCCCGAAGGTGGTCGCGCCGGTGGCACGATATTGGCTTGTGGCACACCCGAGGAGATATGCCTGCAAGATACCTACACCACGCAATATCTGCGCAAGGAGTTGTACCCCGAGAATGATTAAGCCTTCACTTGGTCATTACCACAAGTAGGGTAGCAGTCGCCAACGTACCTTCTGGCAGTATTCGTCATACCCCTTCAGTTCCTTGCGCAATAGTTGCTCCTCATCGAGCAGACGCACAACTATTATGGGTATGTATATCATAAATACTGCCAACGACCACAGCGAGCCGAGTATAACGGGCATCGAAAGGAACATCAACAGCGTTGCTGTGTACATTGGGTGTCTTACAATACCGTACAATCCGGTACTGATTACCTCTTGTTCGCTCTCCACCTTCACCGTACGCGACAGCCACACATTCTCGCGCAGCACCTCGCCATACAGGGCATATCCCACAAGAAAGAGTAGGGCGGCACTATATACGCCTATGTCGCCTATATGCGACCAACCATAGCGATAGTCGATACCGGCTACAACAAATCCTACAATAAATATCAACCCCGACATTCCTATAACGCCTCGCTGATTACTGCGTTTCTCCTTGCTGTCGAGGCGACGTCGCAGCAATTCGGGTGACTTGATAAGCAGCACAATACCCATAACAATCATAGGTATAAACAGCAGTCCCAGCAGCAACCAACCTCCTCGATAATCCATCGTTCCGGCAGCCGGAAACAACAGTAACGCCATAAAGACCAGCCCCATTACACACTTGGCAAGTGCTGCAAGCATCAGGCTCTTTCTACTCTCTGTCATTGGGTTTCTTTCTTATCGGTGTCTATTATAAAATGTGTTCGGCAAGAGTACGTTGCAAGCCCTTCAGGTCGGTGTTGCGCTTAAACTCTTTCACCAATGGGGCTTCCATATCCCTTATCCATAACTTCATTTCGCAGTCGTCATCCAATGTGCCGGCTGTCTCTATGCTGAAACGATTTATCGAGCGATAAGGAATTGATTGGTACTCACGTTTGTTACCTGTAAGACCTTGAATATCGAGCAGTATCAGACGCTTATTGGTAAATATCCACTTATCGCGAAATACGGCGAAGGCCGACTCTATATATTCTCCCTCTATAAGCACTTCGCCGAACTCCTTGTTCAACTTATCAATATTCACCGACGAAGCATTACCCATCAATATATCTAATAGTGACATCGTAAAAAAATTTTTAAAGTTACTAACTCTTGTTGTGCCGCCTTTTGCGACATTACAATGCAAAGGTAGCAAATTATATTATATATATGTATGGTTGTCGCGCAGGCTATTTGTCAAAAAAAATCGAGTACCCACTGTCGGATACTCGATTCTATATTTATAGTATAAGACGCTGTTTCTTATGCCTCGATAGCAGCCTGAGCAGCAGCCACGCGAGCGATAGGCACGCGGAAGGGCGAGCAAGAAACATAGTTCATACCGAGGTTTGCACAGAATTTAACCGATGAAGGCTCACCACCGTGCTCACCACAGATACCAATCTTCAATTCGGGCTTCGTAGCACGACCCTTTTCAACACCCATCTTAACGAGTTGACCTACACCTTGTTGGTCGAGAACAGCAAATGGATCGGTCTTGATGATACCAAGTTCTTTGTAAACCTTCAAGAACTTACCGGCATCGTCACGTGAGTAACCAAATGTCATTTGTGTCAAGTCGTTAGTACCGAATGAGAAGAAGTCGGCAACCTCAGCAATTTGGTCGGCTGTTACAGCAGCACGAGGTACCTCAATCATTGTACCTACCTTGTAAGCCACTGTTTCACCACGCTCGGCAAATACCTCTTGTGCTACACGGTGGATGATACCAGCTTGCATACGCAACTCTGTTACCATACCTACAAGGGGAACCATAATTTCGGGGTGAACATCGATACCTTTAGCCTTCACGTTGAGGGCTGCCTCGATGATAGCACGGGCTTGCATCTCGGTGATTTCGGGATAGGTGTTACCAAGACGGCAACCACGGTGACCGAGCATAGGGTTAAACTCTTCAAGTGAATCACAAGCGAGTTTCACTTCGTCGAGAGTAATGCCCATTTCATCGGCAAGTTCCTTCATTGTTGCTGTTTGGTGAGGTACGAACTCGTGTAGAGGGGGATCGAGCAGACGGATAGTCACGCCGTAGCCATCCATTGCCTCGAAGATACCTTCGAAGTCGCCACGTTGCATAGGCAACAATTTGGCGAGTGCGCGACGACGACCTTCCTCATCTTTCGAGAGAATCATTTCGCGCATTGCTTTGATACGATCGCCTTCAAAGAACATATGCTCTGTACGGCAAAGACCGATACCCTTGGCACCGAAGTCGCGTGCTACCTTGGCATCGCGAGGTGAGTCGGCATTGGTACGAACATCGGCTTTTGTATATTTCTCGCAGAGGTTCATAATAGCACCAAAGTCACCACTCAAGTCGGGCATACGAGTAGGTATCTGACCATCATATACGTCACCGGTCGAACCGTTCAACGAAATCCAGTCACCCTCTTTGTAGGTCTTACCACCTATTTCTACTGTGCGTGCTTTGTAGTCAACTTTTATCTCACCGGCACCCGATACGCAGCATTTACCCATACCACGAGCCACAACGGCTGCGTGCGATGTCATACCACCACGAGCAGTCAAGATACCTTCGGCTACGCTCATACCACGCAAGTCCTCGGGCGATGTCTCGATACGCACCATTACAACTTTCTTACGGTTTTCGTGCCAAGCCTCTGCATCATCGGCGTGGAATACGATTTGACCTACGGCTGCACCGGGCGATGCGGGAAGACCTTTGGTGATAACTTTTGCACTCTTAACGGCTGCCGAATCGAATACGGGGTGCAACAACTCATCGAGTTTGTCGGCCTCCATACGACGGAGTACTGTCTTTTCGTCGATGATACCGGCACGGTGCATATCCATTGCGATTTTCACCATTGCGGCACCGGTACGCTTACCGTTACGAGTTTGCAACAACCACAATTTACCATCTTGGATAGTAAACTCAAGGTCTTGCATATCTTTGAAGTAGTCTTCGAGTTTTTGTTGTGTTTCGATGAGGTCTTTTGCACACTCGGGCATTGCCTCTTCGAGTGAGGGATATTTAGCAGCACGCTCTTCCTCGCTGATGCCTTGCAATTTAGCCCAACGACGTGAACCCTCGGTTGTGATTTGTTGAGGTGTACGGATACCGGCTACTACGTCTTCACCTTGTGCGTTGATCAAGTACTCACCGTTGAAGATGTCCTCACCTGTTGCAGCGTCACGAGTAAAGGCTACACCGGTGGCCGATGTGTCACCCATATTACCAAATACCATTGCTTGTACGTTTACGGCAGTACCCCATTCCTCAGGAATTTGGTTCAGACGACGGTACAAGATAGCGCGCTCGTTCATCCAACTGTCAAATACAGCGCAGATAGCACCCCACAATTGCTCCCAAGGACAGTCGGGGAAGTCTTTGCCTGTACGCTCTTTTACGGCTGCTTTGAAGAGTTTTACAAGATTTTTGAGGTCTTCTACATCAAGTTCTGTATCGAGTTTTACACCTTTCTCTTCTTTTACTTTATCCATTACCTCCTCAAAGGGATCGATGTCGTCTTTGCTTTGGGGTTTCATTCCCAACACTACGTCACCATACATTTGTACGAAACGACGGTATGAGTCCCAAGCAAAGCGTGCATTGCCCGACTTGCGAGCCAATGCCTCTACGGCACTGTCGTTCATACCCAAGTTCAATACTGTATCCATCATACCGGGCATTGATACGCGTGCGCCCGAACGTACTGATACCAAGAGGGGGTTTGTTTCATCGCCAAATGTGGTGCCTGTGAGGCTCTCTACGTGCTTGATGGCTGCGTGTACATCGGCATCAAGCAATTTTACTACTGCTTCTTTACCTTGTTGATTGTACTCTGTACATACTTCGGTAGTAATGGTAAAGCCCGGAGGAACAGGAACGCCGATAAGGTTCATTTCTGCCAAGTTGGCTCCCTTACCACCTAACAAATTTTTCATATCGGCACGACCTTCTGCTTGTCCGTTACCGAATGTATAAACTCTTTTCATTTCAAAATATGTTTTAGTGTTGTTACTTTTTACAT
>JAFXIZ010000033.1 GCA_017532725.1 Bacteroidaceae bacterium | reverse complement strand
CCTCGCCCTCGGCAAGAGTTACACGAGCCGATGCCATCATATGACGGAAGCCGAGTTTGATAACCTTGTCGGTCGGAGCAACATTCTCGGTCTTGCCCCAAAGGAAGTCCGAAGCCTCGTAGCCACCAATCTTACCATAAGCGGCCGAAGTGCTTTGGTCTTTCTGCACCTCAAAAGCGTAGGCCGAAACATTGTCAGGATAAGCAAACGGATAATAACCGTAGATGTCCACATTGGTACGGTTATCCTTAAAATAGAGGTCGTATGCACCATTCCATTTGAAGTTAGCCTCATCGAATGTGTGCTTCACATTATCGCCACGATTGCCCTCATCAAGCAACTCGCCAGCCGTAGAGCCGTTGTAATCTACTACATAGATACCAACCTCGTCACCATCGCAGAAGCCCGCATCATTAACACGAGTCTGGTAAACTTGTGAAATTTCACCCGAAAGATTGATTTTGGGTGATGCTTGCATCTCTGGCTCGATGATTTCATCATCGGTATAGCAAGAAGTAAGCAGCATTGATGCCGCCACTGCAAGCATTGACAAAGATTTAATACATTGTTTCATATCATTGAAGTTTTAATTATTCAACTGTGCCGCCGAAATCGTCACCTTCGGTTTCCCAACCATCAATACCGATGTTGATACCCTGATTTGTGCGCTCTACGGTCAATGTGCAAGTGTGCTGCTTGCCCGATTTGAACTCTATGCTTTGGTTAAGAGTATATACCTTGTCGCCAATAGTTACTTTAATTAGGTCGGCATTTGATATGCTCTGTGGAACGACCAATGCACGGCGATAATCGCTCTCTACCATAGGAGTAATCTCCTGAGCATTTCCCGTGGGCGTAATTGCGCCAGTAGCAAGGTTGATTGTTGAGTTGGTCTTAAGACCGCAGATAGCAACCGATGCCGAAGCCATATCTTCGGCAGTATAGCCATTGCCAGCAACGAGTTTTACGATTACATTGCTCATAGCGTGTTTAACGGTAATACCAACAGCATCCTTGGTTGGAGCAACACCAGTAGCCTTGCCCCACAAGAAATCGCTTGCCTTGTAATTTGCGACACTGCTTTGGTCGGCCTTGACTGCAAACGGATATGCCTCAACATTTGAAATGTTTGAAGCATAAGGATAGTAGCAGTAGAAGTCAGCCTTTGTTGTTTCGTCCTTCCAATAGATGGTTGTGGCTGCCGACCAACTGCCAGAATAGGTAAAGCCGATGTTGTCGGCGTGGTTGCCCGATGCCTTCAATGTATTGGGCTGGTTTACCACGTAAATACCAACCTTGTCACCATTTTCAAATGATGTGTCGGTTGCTCGTGTAATACTTGTAGAAATGTTGATAGCCCACTTTTCTGGAGTTGGAGTAGGTGTGGGCGTTGGTTCTGGCTCTGGAGTTGGATTCTCAGAGCAAGAGAACATCAGTGCAGCAACGGCTGCTAAAGCAAGTAATTTTCTCATAGTTGTAATATTTTGAGCGTTAATAATATAACACAAACAACTACCATCCAACTCCTAATATGGTATAGTAAATA
Source organism: Bacteroidaceae bacterium (assembly GCA_017532725.1). GTDB lineage: Bacteria > Bacteroidota > Bacteroidia > Bacteroidales > Barnesiellaceae_A > Barnesiella_A. The sequence continues at coordinate 828 of JAFXIZ010000033.1, read as the reverse complement.
AAAAAAAGAAAGTGTGGAGTTGATCTCGATTACTAATCTGAAGGCTCTGACAAAACCCGAATAAAAGTAAACGACGCGATACCCCACACTTGAATAGTATGGGATATGCGCCAAAAATGGTGCAGAACCATATCTATACAAGAAATGAGTGCTGTTCGTCAGTCCTTTTATTCGGTTGAAAACTGTCAGATTTTCAGATTAGGACAATGCGAAAACACTTTCACAATTATGTCTACTTAGAGCGTAACAACCCTAAGCGACTACAAAGTTATGAAAATTTCGCAAACGAAGAAACACTCACGGTGGAATATCGCATCAAAATATATATTGTTATTGATGTTTCTGTTAGAATATTAGTGTTTCAATCCTCAATTTTGCTATCGGTTTGTCGGTAATTAATAATTATAGATGAACTTTGATTTTGAAGAACTATGATTTTCATACATCGCCAAATTATACATATAATCTCTTAACTCTGCACGATACGCCTTTCTCCAAAACTTGTATTTAGAAGGTAGAGTCTTGTATAAAACAAACTCCCTATAATTGCTTGTGTAAGTTGCTGATTCAAGGTAAATTCTACCTTCTTGATATTTATCGAATATTCCTATAATTGTCGGATTGTGGCGGCAACGAAATAAGTATGCCTCTCCAGCGATAAATTTCGGATTAGATTTTTTGCACTTTTTCATCTTTGCATTTAATTTGTATTGTTATTGAAAAAGTGCGCGAGACCAAACTATTGTATAATTTCAGTCGAGGTCCAATCGATACAACATATACAACAAGTCGGGAATCGCGCACATTGTTTGGCGCGTTCCGCGACTG
>JAFXIZ010000032.1 GCA_017532725.1 Bacteroidaceae bacterium | reverse complement strand
TTCCTGAATGGTCAAAAAGGATATGTAGTTAAAGATATGGATATTTTTTATAACGAAGAACTTGTTGGAAATATCTTTAAAAAACATGGATTATATAAGTTCTTAAAACAGAAAGGGATTGATTGGAGAAAACATTTGTCAAAACAACTTTTACCTGATAATTGTATTTATGTCATCATAAATAATACAATGAATATTATTGAGGTCAAACATCAAGAGGTTGGTGGAAGTGTTGATGAAAAATTACAAACTTGTGATTTTAAGAAAAAACAATATATCAAACTGTTTTCAGAACTTAATTACAAGGTAGAGTATATTTATATTTTGTCTGATTGGTTTAGACAAGAATGTTATAAGGACACTCGTGATTATATTATAAGTGTGGGATGTCGTTATTATTACAATTACATTCCTCTCCAAGAATTAGGTTTGCCCGTACCCCCTATTGAAGAAAATGATAAAACCATATTATAAATCATCTAACCGTGATTTTACCCTCATTCACGGTAATTGTTTTCAATTGCTACGCGAATTTGATTTCAAGTTCAATTGTATTTTTGCCGACCCTCCATATTTCCTCTCTAATGGAGGAATAAGTATTCAGTCGGGAAAGATTGTTTGTGTTGACAAAGGAGAATGGGATAAGGGAAAAAGTCAACAAGAAATGATGAAATTCAATATGGAATGGCTAAGTCTTTGTCGTGAAAAACTCAAAGATAACGGCACAATTTGGATTTCGGGTACATATCATAATATCTTTTCCGTAGCTAATTGCCTAACGGAACTAGGGTATAAAATTCTGAATGTGGTAACTTGGGCAAAGACAAACCCACCACCTAATATCTCTTGTAGGTATTTCACTTATAGCACAGAGTTTATAATCTGGGCACGCAAAAGCGAAAGGATCCCCCACTACTTTAATTACAACTTAATGAAACAGATAAATGGCAATAAACAAATGACAGATGTTTGGCATTTACCTGCTATAGCAAGTTGGGAAAAATCTTGTGGGAAACATCCTACACAAAAGCCTTTAGCATTATTAACAAGAATTATAATGGCTTCCACTCAACAAGGTGATTGGGTGCTAGATCCTTTTTGTGGAAGTTCAACAACAGGCATAGCTTCTAATCTTCTTGGGAGACGTTTTTTGGGGATTGATCAAGAAGAAGAGTATATAGAAATGGGCAAAAATAGGCGCGAGGAATTAGAGAATTTTCAAATATGTCAATTGTATCGTTCTAAAATTAAAGATTTCAGACTTTGGGATTCTTTATATCCATCAACAATGATGGAGGATAATAATATAGGGTATGGAGAATTACCTTTTTGATATTATTGACTAACATCCAAACCTAAAGTATTATCCCTAAGCCAATTCTTTATTTGCCCCTACTTACGAGGGGTGTATAAAACGATTTATTATGCCTTGCGTGGGTATCAATACCTAAAACTACTGCCGCCGAGGAATTCGCGAAGGAGCGATGTGGGGGGTATCTCTTTCTCGGGTAATGAACGGAAGTAGTGCAGGAACTTCAGTAATCGCGAGGCCTCGGCATACTCGGGACAGTTGCGTGGTACGGAGCGTAGCACCGGCATTGCGTAGTCGCGTATCACTGCAAGTTCGAAGAGTAGCGACGAGTTGAACATAGCATCGGCATTCTCTTGGTAGGGAAATATCCAACGGTCCTCGCCTCGGCGCACACTGCCCCAGCGAGCAATGGTATCTTTGGGCGAAACGCCTCGCGTCTTGGCATCGCGCACGATGCGGCGCAGCAGACGGTTGTCGGTGGTGGGTATCCAATTGTGGTCGTCGATAGAGAGTGATGTAAGTGCCGATGCGTAAATGCGAAACTTCTGCTTATCGGGGATGGTAGCCGTCAACTCGGGGTTGAGGGCGTGTATGCCTTCAAGTATCAACACCGTATTGGGGGTAAGTTGCAGCGTCTTGCCCGTTTCCACACGCGAGCCACTCTTGAAATCGTAGGTGGGCAGTGCCACACATTCGCCCTTGAGCAGTCGTTGCAGGTCGTCGTTGAAGCGTTGCAGGTCGAGCGCATACAGCGATTCGTAGTCATAATCGCCGTTTTCATCCAGAGGTGTATTCACTCGGTTTACAAAGTAATCGTCGAGCGATATGGCAGCCGGAACGAGTCGGTTGGTCATCAGTTGTATCGACAAACGCTTGGAGAAGGTAGTCTTACCCGATGACGAAGGCCCCGATATAAGCACAATGCGCGCACCACCTTGCTCAAATCGGTCGGCTATATCCTCGGCAATCTTGGCTATCTTCTTTTCGTGCAGTGCCTCAGCCACCTTTATAAGCGTAGAGACACGGTCATCGTCGATGGAACGATTGAGTTTACCCACTCCATCTATACCTATAATGTGATTGAATGTGGTGTATTCGTTGAATGCGTTGAGCATCTTCTGTTGGTCGATGGGTGTAGCCACCTGTGTGGGATTATACTTGTCGGGGGGCAAGAGCAACATACCGTTGGCATAGGGTTGCAGGTCGAACACTTGCAGATAGCCCGTTGAAGGCACAAGCCAACTGTAATAGATGTCGGCCAACCCATCGAGCGAATAATATGTCGTGTATAGGTCGCCCGACGATTGCAACAACTCCACCTTCTCGGGCAAGCCCTGCTTCAGGAAAATATCTACCACTTCGGTAGTATAAGCGAGGTGCTGCTCGAAGGGTAGGTTTTGCGCTATAATCTCCTGCATACGTTGTCGCAACAGAGTAACCTTCTCGCTGTCGATAGGTTGCTCACCATCGCCCAAGAGGCAGTAATTGCCATTCGATATAGAGTGTTCGATGCGCAACTGCGTGCCGGGGAACAGGTCGGTTATGGCCTTATACAAGACAAAACATAGTGAGCGAATATAGGCGCGCATACCCGATGGATGGGTTATATCGACAAACTCCACATCACATTTGTTATATACGCAGAAGTCGAGGCTCTCCGACTTGTTGTTGACACGCGCCGTTACAGCCGGTAAAGAGGCGTCGAGTTGCAAACGGTTGTATATATCGATAAGGCGTTCGCCACCTTCAACAAGGATATTCGACCGAGTATTATGGCAGTAAATTTCTATTTTCTTATCCATAGTATATTTTTAAGAATGTTAAAATTTGAAACAATTGTGAAATATGAGTTACGACTATATTACAAATCTTTTTATTTGTTTATTTTTGCAAACGTATTTGTATCATTGGCATTTTACGATGCTAAAATACAATTTATCGCTGAAAAATACTAAAAAATTAATGTAAATTAAACGTAAATGGATTATTCGTTTTTTGATTTATTGAAGTTAATAGGTTCCTTGGGTTTGTTCCTTTATGGAATGAAGATTATGAGTGAAGGTTTGCAAAAGGCAGCCGGCGACCGAATGCAAAGTATCCTCTCGTCGATGACCAACAACCGTTTTGCCGGTGTTCTAACAGGTATCCTTATTACAGCACTCATACAATCATCATCGGCAACAACCGTAATGGTAGTAAGTTTTGTCAATGCCGGTTTGTTGTCGCTCACACAGTCTATAGCAGTTATTATGGGTGCCAACGTGGGTACCACCGTTACGGCTTGGATTGTTTCGCTATTTGGTTTCTCGGTAAACATCTCGTCGATGGTATTCCCCATTATGGCGATATCAATACCTCTTATTTTCTCAAAAAATAATCAATACCGTTATTGGGGTGAGTTCTTGGTAGGTTTCTCACTACTCTTTATGGGTCTTGATTTTATGAAAAATTCGGTACCCGACCTCAAGGAGAACGCCGCAGCACTCGAGTTCCTCAACAACTACACCAATATGGGTTACGGCTCAATATTGCTGTTTATGCTCATCGGTACCATCCTCACTGTCATTATGCAGTCGTCGAGCGCAATGATGGCTATCACCCTCATTATGTGCAGCCAAGGTTGGGTATCGTTCGAGATAGCCGCCGCTATGGTATTGGGCGAGAACATTGGTACCACCATCACAGCCAATATGGCAGCCCTCTCGGCTAACGTATCGGCCAAACGTGCCGCCTTTGCACACTTCTTATTCAACATCTTCGGTGTATGCTGGATGCTCATATTCTTCTATCCCTTCACCCGAATGATAGCAGCCTTGGTAGGTCACATCAGTGGCGTGTCACAAAGCGAGATGGAGCAACTCTTGCAATCGACCTCGACAGGTGGTGGTTTGTCGCCCGAGGAGGTATCGACCGTATCCTTCTCATTGGCACTGTTCCACTCGGTATTCAACGTATGCAATGTACTAATTATGATATGGTTTGTAGGATTGTATGAGAAGATAGTTACAACCGTAATCAAGCAAAAATCGACCAACGAAGAGGAGTTCCAACTCAAGTATATCAATACCGGTATGATGGGTGCATCGGAGTTGAACTTGCCCCAAGCGCGCCAAGAGATTGTCGTTTATGCCGAGCGTGTGCGCCGTATGTTTGGTATGATACAAAATCTGCTCCACGAAAAAGAGGGTAGCGAGGCTTACTCAAAACTATACAGCCGTATCGAAAAGTATGAGCAAATATGCGATAGAATGGAAATTGAGATAGCATCATTCTTGAACAAGGTAGTAAGTGGTCGCTTGAGTTACGACGGTAAGTTGCAAGTAAATGCTATGCTCACTATGGTAACCGAGATAGAGAGTATCGGCGACTGCTGCTACAACTTGGCTCGCACCTTGATACGCAAGCAAGAGGCCGGCGTGAAGTTCAACGAAGAGATATTGGCCAATATCGATGCCTTATTGGCTCTCGATGCCGATGCCCTCGACGGACTTGTTGCCATATTGTCGAAAGGCGATAATGCCGACATCATTGCCGCATACAACAAAGAGAACGAGATAAACAACTTCCGCAACCAATTGCGTTCGACCAATATGGACAACATCAACGCTAAACACTACGACTACCAAGAGGGTATCTACTATATGGATATGGTAGCCGAAGCCGAGAGCCTTGGCGACTACGTTGTTAACGTTGTGGATGCTGTAAAGCAACAAGCTCGTAACAAAACTAAAATTTAAGACTTAACAATATGCTATGAAACTACAAAGGGCATTTCGTTACGAAATGCCCTTTGTTATCTATAGTTATTTCTCCACCTCACCCTATAATATGGTAATAAATAATAAAATAAGGCGACACATAGCGTATATTTGCGGCTTTTTTAGTTTATTTGCATTTTAATTGATAAACCTAATTCTTACATAAATGAAAAATTTATTTACCCTTATCTTAGCAACTATTCTATCGACAAGTGTAATGGCCCAGAACACACTGGTAGAGTACGATTTTAACGACGGTGATAAAGCCGGACTATCCATCTACGACGTCGATAAGTTCACCCCGACATCTTTTATGCAATCTATAGGATTTGCCGCCGGAACAACTTGGATTCTTATCAAAGACTCTAACGAAAGTACCGATATGTTCTTGGGTAGTACGTCGCAATATCTGCCTGCCGATCGTGCAAACGATTGGTTGGTACTTCCGGCCACCCAAATAACAGGAAAAGGATACATTCTCGAATGGAAATCGCAAGCCTTTATGGCAGCCAAGCGCGACGGCCTTAAAGTATTTATCTCTACCCAAGGTGACGCACCCGAGGACTTCCCCTCGACACCGGTATGGGAGATAGAAGAAGAAGAGATTGGTGCAACCGAGGACTTTTTTGAAGGCGAGTTTATTCAACACTCTATCTCGCTCGATGAGTATGTAGGCCAAAACATATATATAGCCTTTGTAAACCAAAGTTACGACAAGAGTCTGCTCTGCATCGACGACATCAAGGTCTATCGCAATGAAGATTTCGCCGTTACATCGAACTTGGGTCGTATCGTGAACGATGCCGAGGAGATAACCTTCACAGGTAACATTACCAACTTCAATATCGACAAGATCGATGAGGTTGCCGTTACACTATCTTATGACGATGTGAAAGTAACCGAAAACTTTACAGGCCTCAACCTTGCTAAAGGCGAAAGCGCAACCTTTGAAATGGAGCATAAAGCCCCCATTTCCATCAACAAGACACTCAATTACACCTTGACAGCCACCGTAGGCGACAAAACAACCGATTATATATCATCGGTAAGCAACTACTTCAAACGTCGCGTTGTGATTGAAGACCACACCGGATTGTGGTGCGCCAACTGCCCCGCCGGTATTTGGGGTCTTGATTCACTGAAAGAGGTAGCCCCCGACAACATTGCACCTATAGCCGTACAAAATAACAATGGCGTGCCTAACCCCAAATTGGTCAACGATGCTTACGATGCCGGATTGAGTGGTGCCGGAGCAACAGCATTCCCCACAGGCTGGGTAAACCGCACCTACATTCAACACCCTTGGGGCAACGGCTCATACAATTTCGAGGATAAAAACTCGTGGATTTCACTCTTCAATGAGATTATGAAAGAGGCTCCCGAAGCCGGCATAAAAGTAACTGCCTACTTCAACGAAGATAAAACTTGGGCTACAGCACGCGCCACAGTACGCACAGCCGAATTGAAAGAAAATCTCGACTGGCGTGTAATCTTTGTACTTACCGAGGACGGAGTGGAAGGCTTCTACCAAAGCAACACCTACACCGGCTTGAAAACTTGGGTAGGTGGATGGCAAAGCAAGCCCAAGAGTGTTTCGCTCGTTCTCAACGATATAGCCCGAGGTATCTATCCCTCGTTCTATGGCGAAGAAGGCAGCCTCCCCTCGACCATCAACGCCGGCGAGGAAGTAGAATACAGTTACGGTATATGCTTACCCCGAGAAACTGTCGATAAGCAAGGCAACAAGGTTGAAATCATACAACATCTTGACCAACTCAACCTCATCGCAATGGTGGTAGATGGCAAGACCAAGCGCGTAATCAACTCGGAAATGGTGCGCATTACCAACGCTCCCGAAGGTGTTGAGGGTGTAACAGCCGAGGGTAACAACCTACAAGTAAAGACTATCGTTGAGCCCGAGAGCGTAACAATAAAGACTCCTATCAACGATAAGATTACTGCCAACCTTATTGCCATTGACGGCCGTATAATAAGCACTGCACAAGGTCGCTCATCGCTTTCGCTCGACACCAATGGCTATAAAGGCATAGCACTTGTACAGGTTATTGCCAACGGAACAGTTCACACCGTTAAGGTAGCGTTGCGTTAAACGATATTAGGACATTTTATAACTTAAAATAGGAATGGGTGGCTTTTGCGTAAGCCACCCATTCTACATTTATAACAAAAAACATTGTCGAAAATTTGGTTTATATCATAAACTACTTTATATTTGCAGCACAAATCAAATATAACAGCATTATGAAAAAGAAAATATTTATTTTTATCGCAGTTGTACTGCTTGCAGGTGTAGGTATTATAGGTTATGGAATAATGAACGACGAGCGCATCACAGCGGCGCGCTGTGTAACCCGTATAGACGACGGGCTATATACAATGACATATAAAGGCGACTATGGCTTTGATGAATACATAGCCCAAGGTGGTGCTGCAACCGATGCCGAGATGGCGCAATACATAGCATCCTTCCTGATGCGAGGCTTCGGGACAGCCTCTGCCCCCGATACTACGATGGAGTATGGATGCAGTTCGTTTGTTGTTCGCAATGAGCGAGGTGCTATCTTGGGACGTAACTTCGACTACGACTTCAAGGATAAGTGCAAGGTAATGATAGTAAAGGCTTACCCCACCAACGGCTACGCCTCTATATCGACAGCCTGCCTCAATTTTATGGGCGTGCCGGCCGATTGGCAACCCGACGCCGATATGCAAACCCGTATGAGCGCATTGGCTGCCGTTTATCTGCCCCTCGATGGTATTAACGAAAAGGTATTGTATGTAGCCGACTTGGTGTCGGGCGATGAGGAAGAGACTCACCAATCGACCGACAAGCCCGACCTTACCATCACTGCCGCCATACGTCTGCTGCTCGATAAGGCTGCCACAGTAGAAGAGGCTGTCGAACTACTTGCATCGCACGATATGAACTCATCGATAGGCACATCACACCACTTTGCCATTGCCGATGCTTCGGGCGCATCGGTTGTTGTAGAGTATATCGGTGGCGAAATGTTTGTTACCCCCACCGATGTCGTTACCAACCACTACCTTACAGCCGGCGAGAAGGAAGGCATAGGCAACGAACTATCGCACCAACGATATGCCTCGATAGCCAATGCGTGCAATATGCGCCCTAATATGAGTATCGAGTCGGCTATGAAAGTACTCAAAGAGGCATCATACCCCCAATACACTCAATGGAGTGTCGTATTTGCCACAGACGCTTGCGAAGCCCGATATGTATGGAAATGCAACTTCGACGCACAACAACACACCTTTATGATACACAACTAATGGGTAAATAGTATGAAAGAGAGAGAACTGAACGCAACGGAGAGTCTTGAACTCATTACACGAATGATACAAACCACTCGCCAACAGGTGGAACAGTCATCACACCTACCCTTCCTCGTATGGGGTTATACAACCGTCATAACAACATTGGCAGTGTGGTGTACCTACACGCTGACACACAGCAATATAGCCTTCTGGTTATGGTTTGCCATACCCCTCTTGGGCTGGGCTGCAATGCTATCGATAGGCAAGAAAGATGCCAACAAAGGATACGTTCGCACACCCATCGATCGGATTCTCTCGTATATATGGGTAGTATTGGGCATAGCCGGACTCGTTGCAACAATGGCATCGTTTATGCGTCCACTGCCCATATTATTCATCATCGTGCTGCTTATGGGCTCGGGCAGCATCATATCGGGACTGATACTGCAACTGCGAGCCATAACGATGGCCGGTTGCATAGGTATGGCACTATCATTATTGTTCCTTCTTGTACAAGGTATCAATCAATGTCTTATCTTTGCAGTAATATTTATGGTAATGATGGTCATACCCGGTCATATTATGCAGTATAAACACAACAAAAAACAACACAATGTTTAAGAGTTTAGATTCTCTTCTACATTCGGAATTACGTCTTGCCGTAATGTCGATATTGGTAAGTGCCGAAGAAGCCGATTTTGTGTTTCTTCGCAACCAAACAGGCGCAACGGCAGGCAACTTAAGTGTGCAGTTAGACAAGTTGCAGCGAGCCGACTACATAACCATCAACAAGGGATTTAACGGCAAGATGCCACGCACGATATGTCGCATTACCCAAACAGGGCGCAACGCCTTTGCAGCCTACGTCGAAGCCCTGCAAGGGTACATTGGCAAATAAAGAGTGAGTAAAAAACTTTTATAAAACAAAAATATCTTATTCGGTAACAATATTATCGATAGAATGATGTACCTTTGTATGTTAAAATACCGAATAATATATGTTGGCTCACATAACTCTCAACGGCACAAAGGTACAATACAAAGTCAGCGGCGAAGGTCGTGCTGTAATTCTATTGCACGGATGGGGCTGTAACATAGCCACAATGGCATCTATCGAAACTATACTATCGCCCCACTTCAAGGTATATACCATTGATTTTCCGGGATTTGGAGGCAGCGATGTTCCCTCGCAAGTGTGGGGCGTTGAGGAGTACACCTCGATGCTCGAGAAGTTTGTTTCGGAGTTACAAATTGAGCAACCTATACTTATCGGTCACTCCTTTGGTGGTAGGGTATCGATACTCTACGGCTCGCGCAACGCCACACACAAGATAGTACTTGTCGATGCAGCCGGTGCCAAGCCTCGTCGCCCCTTGAAATACTATTTCAAAGTTTATTCGTACAAGTTATACAAGCAACTATTGTACTGCACTATGGGCAAAGAGCGCGCCGAAGAGAAGTTGGAGCAACATCGTCGCACTGCCGGCTCGGCCGATTATAATGCCCTCGACGGTATGATGCGACGCATATTTGTCAAGGTGGTAAACGAGTATCTGGAACCTGTTATGCCCCTTATCAAGTGCCCTGTGCAACTCATCTGGGGAGCCAAAGACCAAGACACCAAGTTGCGTGAGGCACGCGTAATGCTCAAGCGCATCCCTCAAGCCCGACTTGATGTAATCGATGACGCCGGTCACTATTCATTCCTCGACAATCCGTTCCGTTTCAGAGCCCTGCTCACCACCTTCTTGAAAGAGGATATCTATGGTAAATAAAAATATATTGCGATGATAACAACCATTACACAAATAATACTACTCGTATCGCTACTGCTATACATAGGCGTGATACTGAAATATGAGTTGCAGATGATGCAACAAAACACCTATCGCAACAATCGCTATTGGAAGTGGTTTACAAGTAGCGGCACATCATCATCACCTCGCCGACTCACACTCTATTTCTTCCTGCTTGTATCTTGCACTCGCTTTACACCCGAGATTGTTCACCCGTTCATAGCATTGATACTGATAATATTGGCAGTACGCGAGTTGCGAATGAAATACAAAAAGCCTGTCGTATTCACCCAACGAGCCACACGCCTCTACGTTGCATCGTGGGTAGTTGTTGTGCTATTCACAACAGTCATAGGAGTGTTGGCACGATTTGATGTCACCTGTATGCTGATAGCCCTACTTTGTGCAGCAGCCTTCTCTTGGGTTGTTATAATGGTAGCCAACCTGATAATGCACCCCGTAGAGTTGCAGATAAACAAGAGATTCTACAACGAGGCAAAGAAGATACTTGCCGAGATGCCACATCTGCGCATCATAGGCGTTACAGGCAGTTATGGCAAAACCAGCACCAAACACTATCTCTATCGCATCCTTTGCGAAAAGTACAACGTGATAATGACCCCCGGCAGTTACAACACACCTATGGGCGTTATCCGTACGGTACGCGAAATGATGAAGCCCTACCACGAAGTATTCATTGTGGAAATGGGAGCAAAACAATTGGGCGACATCAAGGAGATATGCGACCTTGTATGCCCCACCATAGGCATCGTGACAGCCGTTGGCGAGCAACACTTGGAGTCGTTCAAGTCGATAGAGAATGTGCAACGCACCAAGTTTGAACTTATCGATGCCCTGCCGACCGACGGGTTGGGTGTCATCAACAACGACTTTGAATACATAGCCAATCGTGAGGTAAAGAACGTACCCGTAAAACGCTACTCGTTGAGCGAGGGTGTCGATTATCACATCGAGGACATCGAGTATGGCGAGGTAGAAACACGCTTTACCGTTGTTGGCGAAGGACATCGCATAGAACTCGCCACCAAACTCGTAGGCGAATGCAACTTGTCGAACCTTATGGCATCGGTCATCGTAGCACTATATATGGATGTACCCGAAAAGGCTATCAAATATGGTGTGAGCCAAATCGAACAAGTAGAACACCGATTGAATATGAAACGCACCCCCGGAGGGTTGTCTATCATCGATGATGCCTTCAACTCCAACCCCGACGGAGCGCGTATGGCTCTTGATGTGCTGGCCCGCATCAAAACAGGCAAACGCATCGTTATCACCCCGGGTATGATAGAATTGGGCGACAAACAAGTAGAATACAACCAACGCTTCGGACGACAAATGGCAGAGGCAGCCGACTATGTAATGATAGTAGGAACATACAATCGCGATGCCATATTGGCCGGTCTTGCCGAAGGAGAAATGCCCGAGGAGAATATATTCTTGGCCGAGAGTTTCACTACTGCACAAGCCCGATTGGTACAAATAGCACGAGCCGGCGACGTTGTCCTCTATGAGAACGACCTCCCCGACACATTCAAATAAGACATCATAACAAGAAATAATAGCAAATAATAAGATACAAGAATGAAAACAACAGTAGGTGTATTTTTCGGAGGACGCTCGGTAGAGCACGAAATATCGGTACTCACAGCCCTCCAAGCAATGTACGCATTTGACAGCACCAAGTACAACATTGTACCTATATACATATCTAAAGAGGGACGCTGGTACAGTGGCGAAGCACTTATGTCGGTGTCGAACTTCAAGGATATGAATGCCCTCAAGGCACAATGCGAAGAGGTATATATGAATCCCGAATTTGGCGATTACAACCTATACCGTCGCAAGAAGAAACTCTTTGGCTCGCCCATCGTAACAACCCTCGATGTTGTAATACCGGCACTGCACGGCACAAACGGCGAAGATGGTGTCTTTCAAGGACTTTTGGAAACAATAGGCATCCCATTTGCCGGCTGCAACACCCTATCGGCAGCAATCGGTATGGATAAGATTGTTATGAAAATGGTATTGGAACACTGCAACATACCTATTGTCGATTATGTGTGGTTTACCGACAAGCAATGGTTTGCCGATCGCGACCGTTGGGCCGATGAGGTAGAACAAAAAATAGGCTATCCTGTTATTGTAAAACCGGCCAACCTCGGCTCAAGCGTAGGTATTGCCCGCGCCGATAATCGTGCCGAACTGATTACAAAGATAGATGAAGCAAGCCGATACTCTACACGCTTGGTTATCGAAGACCTCGTAGAAAACCTTAAAGAGATAAACTGCTCGGTATTAGGCGACTGCGACGACTATATGGCATCGGTGTGCGAAGAACCCATCAAGAGTGGTAAGATACTGTCATACGAAGACAAGTATATGGGAGGCAGTCAAGGAGAGAGTGGAATGCAAGCCAGCGAAAAACGCATCCCCGCCGACCTCACACCCGAACAAACAGCCCGTGTACAATTCTTGGCAGGCGAAACATTCCGTGTGCTATCTTGCCACGGCGTAGCGCGTGTCGATGTGATGATTGACGACAACACCGGCGACATATATGTAAACGAAATCAATGCCATCCCCGGCTCGCTGTCGTTCTACCTATGGGAAGCCACCAAAGTGCCATTCGATGAACTTATGGATAAGTTGGTAAAACTCGCCCTCAAACGCAAGCGCGAAGCAGCCAACAAAACCGTAAGTTACTCACAAAACATCTTCGCCCTCGGAGGCGGCACCAAAGGCACCAAAGGAGCCAAAGGCAGCAAATTGAAATAATCGGTATAATATACTATTGTAAAAGAGGATATTAGTCTCTGTTTTCTCAATGTCCTAATATGCCGGCTGTTGATTCTTTTTTTGTGTGATTTTGTGTGATATGCGTTTTTGTAGCAATATGACAAATTATTGTGAATATAGAAACTAATTA